>JAUROA010000010.1 GCA_030835745.1 Alphaproteobacteria bacterium | reverse complement strand
TTTTAAAATTTCTTTTTCTGCCGATAATTGAGCTAATTTACTAATATTTAACGACAATTTCTCTAGTTCAGATTGGTTTAATATTATGTTATTTAATATTTTTGTTACATTGTTGATGGTAAAATCCTTTTCTTTGATTAATATTGCAGCATTATTATTGGCAAAATATTGGGCATTTTTTAATTGATGGTCGTCGCTTGATTCCGCAAAGGGAACAATTATTGCTGGTTTTTTTGAGGCGCTAATTTCAAAAAGACTTGAGGCGCCGCATCGGGCAATGATTAATTGAGAATTAGATAGCAATGTAGGCATGTCGCTAAAAAATTCGTCAGCAATAACATTAATGCCATATGATTTATATTTTTCAAAAGTATTTTTTAGTAAATTGCGCCGACATTGCTGAAATATAAGAATTTTTGGCTTTAATTCATTCTTAATATTGAATATTGCCCTTGGCAAAATATCGCTAAAAATTTTTGCACCGCCAGACCCCCCAATAACTGTAATTGTAAAAAAGTCTCTTTTTTTAATTGAGCGATTGAAATCAGATTTAAGCAGTACATCATAACCCATTCTGCTTTGCATGTCGAATTTTTGTGGTTCAAAGCTAGGTATGAAATATTTTTCTTTATTAAGTTTAGTAATATCTTTTTTCAAGGGTATGCCGGTATAATGAATTTTATCTTTGTCGTTAACTCCTTCAAGCCCTTCTGTGTCTTTGAAGGTTAAGGCAATTTTGTTGGCATATTTAGCAAATAATTTATTTACTTTACCAATATGAGCATTTTGCTCATGTAGGATTAATCTTTTTCTAGCAAGAGTTGCTGCTATGCAAGTTGGAAATGTGGCATATCCGCCAAAGCATATAATATATTTTGGTTTTTTTACTAAAATTAAAAATAAGGATTGCAATATTCCTATAGATATTTTTATAAAACCAAATAATTTGGCAAAATTATTTTTTTCATTTTTTGCGCTATAAATAAGGCGACTTTCTATTGGCTCTTCTTTTAAATATTGTAAACATTTTTTGTCGCCTAAAATTGTAATTTTGTGACTTTCTTTTTTAAGAAATTTAGCCAAACAAATCGCCGGAATAATGTGCCCGCCGGTTCCACCGGTTGCAATGAATATATTCATTATTTGTTAAATTTATAAATAATTAATGCATTAAGCCAAGAAGTCATCTTTAATTGAATTTTAGTTTTTTTAAAGAAGGTCTTCAATGTTATTAATCATTTAGCTTATAGTTATTTTAATTAGCTTTATATTCATTGATAGAAATATATTTCAATGAGTTATTTGTTTCAAATATTATTTAGCTTAACGACCTTGACAAATGTAAGTCAAGTGATAGCATTGATTTTTATTCATATTTTGATTTAATAAAATGATGATAAATTAATTATGATAAGTGAAATGGCAAGCGATACTAAACATTTTATTGATATAAGCGATATATCTCTCAAAGATATAGTCAATATTCTTGATTTATCAACAAATATAAAGGCAAAAAAAATATCGCCTAAAAATTTGATAGGTAAAAATATCGCCATGATTTTCGAGAAAAGCTCAACAAGAACTAGAGCTTCTTTTGAATCTGGAATTAATCAGCTTAATGCCAATGCAATAATAATGAATGCAAATGACATGCATTTAAGCAAGGGCGAAGAGGTTTCTGATACTTCAAAAGTTCTATCGCGCTATGTTGATGGCGTTATAATTCGTTCAAAGCTACATAAAACAATTAAAGATTTCGCTGATAATTCAAATGTTCCAGTCATTAATGCCCTGTCTGACTTTTCTCATCCATGCCAAATTATTGCAAGCATTTTTACCATCATTGAGAAGTTAGGCTCAATAGATAATAAAAAATTAACCTGGTTTGGCGAGCCAAACAACGTTCTTAACTCATATATTCATATTTCGGCTATACTTAATTTTGAACTTGCTATATCTGCACCACCAGAGATGAAATTTTGCGATCAAGAAATAGCTAAGGCTCAAAATAAGGGGGCTAAAGTCAAAATAATCTCAGATCCTATTGAGGCTGCAAAAAATAGCGATGTACTAATTACAGATACATGGTTTTCAATGGGAGATGAGTCATGGCAAAATAATAATTTAAGGCAAAAAAAAATAGATCTCTTAATGCCCTATCAAATCAATCAAGAGAAAATGAATTTAGCCAAAAGTAATGCCATATTTACTCATTGTTTGCCAGTATATAGAGGCTATGAAGCAACAAAAGAGGTTGTCGATTCTAAAAATTCGGTAATTTTTGATGAGGCAGAAAATAGGCTTCACGCACAGAAGGCAATTTTAACATGGCTATATAGCTAAAAAGAGCATTAAAGAGCGAATATAATCTTTTAAAAATATATTTTAAGTCGCATGCTTATTGATAAGCAATAGCTTTGCAAAGAAATTAAAAATATTATTGACTTTGCATAAAGAGCAAATAGAATTAATCTCTTAATTAAATTGGTTAGCACCGCAGTTAGCACCGCAAAGCCAGTTTATAAATTTAGATGATTATTGCTTTTAGCTCAATTTAAAGATCTTCATCAAGATTCTATTAATATAGATCATTTAGGCAATTTACATTTTAATCTATTTAACAATGAATAAAACATATTCTTGCAAACCAAAAGAGGTTGAAAGGCAGTGGTGGCTAATTGACGCTCAAGATATTATATTAGGAAGATTGGCTTCTAGGGTTGCCAATATTCTAAGAGGCAAGCATAAGCCTTCTTTTACTCCGAATGTTGATTGTGGCGATCACGTTGTCATTATTAATGCTGAAAAAGTTGCCCTTTCTGGTAAAAAGCTAAGCGATAAAATATATTATTGGCACACTGGCTATCCTGGTGGCATTAAAAATAGAAGCGCTAAGCAAATATTAAATAGCAAATTTCCAGAAAGAATAATAGAAAATGCTGTTTCTAGAATGATATCTCGTGGACCACTCCAAAGAGACATAATGAAAAAGCTACACATTTATTGCGGTCAGGATCATAAGCATCAAGGTCAAACCCCTAAAAAAATTGATTTTGCAGCAATTAACAAAAAAAATATTAAGAATTAACAATGTCCAAGCAGCAAGATAAAAAATCTACAGAAAATAGCGAGACCAAAAATAACGCCGACCTATCAAGCATTGATAGTTTGGGTCGTTCATATGCCACAGGAAAAAGAAAAAACGCAGTGGCGCGAGTATGGATTAAAAAAGGCACAGGTAAAGTAATAGTCAATAAAAGAGATGCAAAAACATATTTTGGCAGAGAGATTCTATTCAATATTGCTGTTGCACCCTTTAATGTTGTTGATCAGAAAAATAAATTCGATGTTGTGGCAACAATTTCTGGAGGCGGACTTGGTGGGCAAGCAGGCGCTCTATCTCATGGGATTAGCAAGGCGCTAGCTTTATTCAATGTCGAAAATAGACCAGAATTAAGAGTTAAGGGCTATTTAACCAGAGATGCTAGAGTTGTTGAAAGAAAAAAATATGGCTTTAAAAAAGCTCGAAAAGGAAAAACTTATCGTAAAAGATAATAGCTTATTTAAGCGGTTTGGTGGTATGGTAATTTGCTATAAAATAATTTTTTTGAGATTTAGGCTCGAATTGGGTTCAGTTTTGGTCCTAGTGAGGTCTATATTTGGCCCTAAATTTGCCCCAACTTTGCCCCAGATTTGCCCAAGATATGCCTAACAATGTATATATTCTGGTTACTAAATAATTTAGCTAAATTTGTTTGAATATGAGTTTAAAGTTCAATAAAGTTCTTATTGCATGTGACCATGCCGGTTTTGATCTTAAGCAAATTATAGTTAAAAACATCTCGCAGCATTATTTTGGCCTTGAAGTTGCTGATTTGGGGTGTTATAATGGCGATCAGTCCCAGGATTACCCCGACTTTGCCCAAAAATTATGCTCACAAATTGACGAATCTGATAAAATTGCTGGAATATTAATTTGTGGTAGTGGCATTGGCATGTCAATTGCTGCAAATCGCTTTGCTCATATTAGAGCAGCATTATGCTACGATATTAGCGCTGCACAACTATCAAGAAATCATAATAATGCCAACATATTATGTTTAGGCGCAAGATTTACAGACGATAATTTAGCTTGTCAAATTGTTAGCAAGTTTCTTGAAGAAAGCTTTCTTAAGGGCAGGCATCTCAATAGAATAAGAAAAATAACCCAAGATGTTACCAATTAATGACTGCCCAAAAATTATTAGAAGCTTTGGCAGAATTAAGTCTAGAAAATTATCACCTAGCAAAAATAACATATTAAATAATCTATATCTAAAATATCAATTAAGCGAAGAAAATTTTGCAAAAATATATTTAAATTATAGTAAAATTAACCTAGAAATAGGTTGTGGCGATGGTGATTTTATGTATAATATGGCTCAGCAAAATCAAGATCAGCTATTCATTGGCTTCGAGCCATATATTAATGGCGTAATTAATCTATTATCAAAGCTAAAAAAAGCAAATTTAAAAAATATCTTAATTTATAATGGCGATTTCAGGCAGAAATTCGATTATCTTTGCAATAAGGGAAGTAACTATATTGACAAAATATATATATTATTTCCTGATCCCTGGCCTAAATCAAAGCATTTTAAAAGAAGGTTAATAAGCCCTAATTTTCTTGATTATTATATAAGTCCATTACTATCTTATGATGGCGACCTAATAATTAGCACTGATCATGATAGTCTTAAATTGTGGGTTTTATGGTCAATTCAATCTAGCAAAAGATTTATATGGCAAGCCAATTATCCAAGTAATTGGCAAATTTTTCCAGACTATTGGCATGATACAAAATATCAGTTAAAGGCAAAAATTGAACAAAGATCATCAATATTTATCTCTGCAAAGAATGTTACATAAAATAGTGCAAAATTTTCCAGAATTAGCTAAATCATTTAGATATAATGCTAAAATAAAAAATTGGTTTGATCTTGATTGTAGAGCTGAAATATTATTTAGGCCAAAAAATATCGAGGAATTAAGCATCTTTTTAAAAAATTATCGCAATAAAAATGAAATAAAAATTATTGGGGCAACGTCAAATATAATTTTTAAAGATAACGTAATAAAAGGTGTGATAATAAAGCTACCCAAATATTTTTCAGATATTTCTCATAATGATAGCGAGCTAAGCGTTGGATGCTCTGCCTTATGCCAAAATCTCGCCTTATATTGTGCAATTAATAATCTTGGAAATTTAGAATTTTACTCCGGAATACCAGGATCAATAGGTGGGGCTATAGCCATGAATGCTGGATGCTATGGTAGCGAAACAGCAAATTTTTTACAAGAAGTAACGGCAATAAGTTATCAAGGAAATATAGAAATAATTCCAAATAGCGATTTTAATTTTAAATATCGCTCTAATGCAATCGCAAAAAAAGCTAATAAAATTTTTCTAATGGCAAAATATAAAGTTGCCAAATGCGAGGAGGGGGTGGTAGAAAAAAAAATAAGAGATTTAAAAGATAAAAGAAAACAAGCACAACCCATAAGCGCTAAAACCGGAGGCAGCACATTTAAAAACCCGCCTAAACAAAAAGCATGGGAGTTAATAGATGGCGCAAATTGCAGGGGCTTATCATGTGGCGATGCCCAAATATCAACCAAGCATTGCAATTTTTTGATCAATAATTCAAAGGCATCGGCGCAGGATTTGCTTAATCTTATAAAGCTAGTTAAGAAAAAAGTTTATTCAAAATATGGCATAAAATTAGAAGAGGAAATAAAAATTTATTAAAATACCATATTTTTATTGCATTTAAATAGATAGTGTAAATTATTAGCTTAATTAATTTAAAAATTTTATTACGTTTACAAATTCGAGTCTTCTTTTAAAAGCTTAAATTAAGTTTTATTATATTTTAAATTTATTAATCAACTAACTAAAAATTTTATGAAAACTATATATAACATAAATATCAAAACCGTATCTTTATTTATCTTGTCTTCAATGCTTCTTATTGCCTTGAGCTCTTCTTTTGCATTTGCCGCCGATACCGATGTTAATGCATTTTCCAAGGTTATGTGTAGAGTGCTAGATATCGCTACTGGAACAGGTGGTAAAGCCTTTGCAGCTTTTGCTATAATTTCTGTTGGTATAGGATTTTTCACTGGTAAAGTATCGTGGGGTTTGATGATTGGTGTAGCTGCTGGGATTGCTGCAATATTTGGAGCTCCGTCAATTGTAAGCGCTATATCAGGTAAAGATGAAGGAGGTTGTCAATGCCCGTATCCTGGTGTAATTGATAAAACGGTATATGATGATGCTTGTGTTCCTCTGTCCGGTAGTTAATATTGTCGGTATTTATCGAATATTATAGACTTTATAAATAATTATAATATTATTTATACATTAAACTCCTAACAATTTTGTTAGGAGTTTTTTGTTGTATATTACTTTTTAAAATTTAAAATTTTACTAATTATTAAATTATTTTTTTAAAAATGTCAAATAGATGCGACTTACTTGAAGTAGGCGTTATGAGTGGCCATAAGGTTTCTCATTCAAATAGAAAAACAAAAAGAAGATTTTTGCCTAATTTAAAGAATATATCACTATATAGTAGCGCCTTAAAGGTCGATGTTAAGCTTAAAATTGCTTCATCTACACTTAGAACAATTAATAAATATGGTAATATTGATAGCTTCTTGGTTAATTATAGATTTAATAAATTATCAGTTCTGGCAAAAAAACTTAGAAAAAAAATAAAGATAAATCTTGTCAAATCAGGATCAATTGACGAAGTTAAAATTAAGAAAAAAGTAAAAATATCTAGCAACTAATAATTTTGACAATCCGCAGTAACTGCTTAATATTTTCTTCTTTTTTGCAATAGTGTTTTTAACAATTATATGTCTCAAATATTAAAAAACACACATTTTCATGAAAAAATTGTCTAAAAATATTTTGTCAGGCCTTAAAAATAGCGATGCAAAGCTATTTGATTATAAAGATATTAATTCAGACTATATTGATAAAGATAGGCGCAAAGAAATTAAACTAATTATCAATAATATAAGAAGTAATATTAGCAAATTACGTTTTAATTTAGATAATTAAGATCTTCCTAAAAAGAAGTTACAATCCATTAAAACACTCTTTACTTGGCTAAAAAATCATTTATCTATTATATTTAGGCCCCAGATTGATTATTATGATTATATATAGTGCTATATTTGCACTTTTTGTTTTGGGTCGAAAATTGCTACAGAATTTAGCTAAATTATATTAAATATTGGGCCTAAATTTTATAATTAATTTAATGGCAAGGTTAATTTAAATATTTCATTATATAAGGCAGAATGAACTATATAATTCATAATCATATTTTATTTTTTAGAGCTTAAGGTAATTTTAAATATTTATTATAGCATATATATCATGTAATCTTAACACTTTAAATATTGCTAATTTTAATTGTTTAAAAAAATATTTATCTATATTTGCTGGGGGATCTAGAGGGGTTATTGTGCAGATTTGATTGTTTTTGCTGGCAATATATTGATTAATATAATGGCTTAATATTTGTTTATATTATTGCGGCTTAGACGGGTTGCTTTTTGTTGTTTTTGTTTGATATTTTTCTAAATTGCCCGTCAATAGATGCTCCATCTTCAACGCTTAGAAATTCATATTCAATATTACCAATAATATCGGCTTTGCTTGAAATAGTTATTTTATTTGCCTTAATTGATCCTTCGAATTTTCCTTTTATATTTAGATTATCTGCAATAACTGTTCCTTCAATTTTACCACTCTCTCTAAGGGTAACGTTATTTCCTTTAATGGTGCCATTAACATTTCCTTGAATTTCTATCATGCCAGAACTTGATATTTCACCTTCAAAATTAAGGTCTTGAGCCAATATTGTTGGAGAATTTTTAGGCATTTTCTTCATTTTATATTTTAGTTTATAAATTATAAAATTTATTTTATATTGGATAAAATATTATGAAAGCATTTTATTAGCTTTCAATATAAAGATTTTGAAATAAGTTATCGCCTGCTTTTATGAATTTTCTTGGATTGAGCGCTTTATTTTTATATCTAACTTCGTAATGAAGGTGATGACCAGTACTTCTTCCTGTATTGCCTTGAACACCAATAACTTGCCCAGCATTGATAATTTGCCCCTTTTTTACATTAATTTTAGAAAGATGGCCATATCTTGTAGTAACCCCAAAGCCATGATCAATAACAATTGCCTTGCCATATTGCGAAAAATTTCCAGCAAGAATAACCTTGCCTTTTGAGGGGCTGATAATTTTTTCATTTAAAGGGCCTGCAAAATCTTGGCCTTTATGCATGGCTCTTTTTTTGGTAATTGGGTCTTTTCTATAGCCAAAGCTGCTTGAAATGTAATAGTTTTTCATGGGTCTTTGTAGGGGCAATGAGTCTATGACATTTTCAAGATAAATAAGGCGATCTATTTTGTTTTTGAAATTAATTTTTTCAATTGAACGATTTATATCATATTTTGAAGATTTATTAATAACTTCTATATCAATTTCTTTGCTTTCTTGAAGAGGTCCTCCTTGAAACTTAAAAGAATTTACTTCTTCATTATTAAAATAGAAAATTTTGTTTAAGAAATCTTTTTTAGGAAGTTTAGTTGCATTAAGGCCAGCAATATTTATGATTTTTTGAAGCTGGTCAATTCTATTGTTGGTGTAATTATTAATTTTTTGGCTATTATGTTTTATTTTTATTAAGTTCTCAAGGTTTCTAGGGCTATAATTTGATATATCTTGCTTGTTAATTGATGAAGGAAATTCAACATCTTTGATATCTGAGCGCTTTAAATTTACTAAATGTTTAAGATTAGGTGTAATTTTGATATATTCACTAATTTTGTTAAATTCTTCATTGAGGGATCCAAGTTCATTTTCAAAAAAGCGATTAATAGATTTTAGTTTTTTGATTTCAGTGTTTTTTGCGCTAATTATTTCTTGATGACTGAATGATTGGTTTAGATTGTAGAAGAGCCAGCAAATGGCAATGTATATTGCAAGTTGACCAAAAAAATTTATATTAATATTTTTTATTCCGCCACTGGTAACGAGTAATATGGTTTTTTTGGAGAAAAAAACTTTAAACAAATTTTGTAGTAATTTTTTTTTAAATTTTAATTTTATAGTCATTTACTTAGAGTTAATTTATTCCCGATTCAATGATAATTTCTAATATAAAAATAACATAATTACAATTATAGTATCTAAATTATATAATGTCAAATTTTGACTATTTTAGATTCAATTTAGTTATAATAAAATGTAAAATATAATGCATAAATTTAATGTTTTGCTCAATGATTTTATGCAATTATTTAGCGAATATTTTATTATTAAAATAAATAATAAATTAATAATTTTAATTGCCAGACGTTATATATTCATACTTGACAAATTTTAAGTTAAGTTATATGATTTTTTTTTTAAATATTTTTATTGCAATTATGTCTAATAGTAAATCTCTTAACAATGCTGCTAATAATGGGCAAGATAATCAGAAATCTAGTAGCAAAAAATCTAAAATTATTGATAATTCTCACCCTGATCAGCATTTGGTTAATGTAGAGATGACCGATGGTTCAAAATTTCAAATATATACCTCTTATGGCAAAGAAGGAGATGTCTTGAAGCTTGATGTTGATCCAAAAAATCACCCAGCATGGCAAGATGATTCACGCAAATTTATTAATAGCAATGATGAAAGGGTTATGAAATTTAAGAAGAAATTTTCAGGCCTAGATTTTATGGATGAATAAATTCTATTCATTATTTAAAATTGTCAAATTATCTTTGTTTATCTGGTTGGGGTCAGAAATTTGACTCTTTGAATATTATATTTAACTCTTCAGAATTTTTAGGATCTGATATTTTTCATTTAAATTATTCTGATTTAAATTCATTTGAAGATTTGTGTAATTTTGTTAAATTAAATCATCAAAATTTACAGAAATTTGACACCATCATAGGGTGGAGTCTTGGTGGCCAGCTGGCTTGTCGACTTATTGCCAATGAAATTATAGCTCCTAAAAAACTTATTCTAATAGCTCCGCCTTTTCAATTTGTAAAAGATAGTAGGATTAATGCTGCAATGCCGCAATCAAGCTATCTTAAATTTGCACAAGATTTTAAAGATTCTCCAAGCGCAACATTAAAAAAATTTTCAATTCTTACATCTTTAAATGATATAAATGCGAAAAAAATAGCCAAAAATATCGATATAAATAATAAAAATCACTTAAATTTACTAAATTGGTTAAATGAGTTAAGAGAATTTTCATGTTTTGATATGGATTTTAGTAATTTCTGCGATGTTTTATATTTCCATGGCAAGGGAGATATGATTGTTAATATCAGGCAGCATCAATATTTTAAAGAAAGAATAGCAAATTTTAACGAGATAATATTTGATAATTGTGGCCACGCTCCTCATCTAAGCGATGTATCTAGCTTTAGATCTGAAATTTTAAAAAGATCTTTTTAGTATATTAAGATAGGATTTGGTATTATAAATAAGTCAATATATGGACATTTGACAAGTCAAATAAACAATGAATATAAATAGATAAATTTCTAAACACTTTTAAGCCAACTTAAATTAACAATAGTAAAATTAAGATCCTTTAAGATCCATAATTCACAAGGCAAGATAAAGGCAATATATCAGATAAAATTACAGCTATATAAAAAAACCAGTCCCCCAGCTTTACCTCCTACAGATCCTATAGGCAGTCCTAATGAACAAATAACTATTTATGCTGTTCGTGGACTTGTTGTTCCTATAATAGATGGTATAGAGGTGCCATTTGGTAGTGTTGGGCCAGAACCGTCAGGGGCTCAATTATAATTTATTGATCTTTATATTAATGGTTTTTAAAAAATCTTTTTAAAGATGTGATCAATATTTTTTGTGTGATAATCACAATTAAATAGGTCTTCAAGCTTTTTAATTGATATTTTATCAGTTATTTTTTTATCTTGCTTGAGGAGATCTAAAAAGCTATCTGCCTCTTTGTTCCATATTTTCATGGCATTTGTTTGAACAATTTTGTAAGCTTCTTCTCTTGATATTTTGGCCTCTTCAATTAAAGCCAGTAGTACTCTTTGAGAAAAGACTAAGCCGCTCAAATTATTAAGATTATCTTGCATTTTATCAGGGTATATTTGCAAATTTTCAATAAGGCTTGTTAGTCTATATAATGCAAAGTCAAGGGTAATGCAAGCATCAGGGCCAATCATTCTTTCGACTGATGAGTGGGAAATGTCTCTTTCATGCCACAAAGCTACATTTTCCATTGCCGGCAATGAATATGAACGAATCATTCTTGCTAGTCCGGTTAAATTTTCACTAAGAACTGGATTTCTTTTGTGGGGCATTGCTGAGCTCCCTTTTTGACCTTTTGAGAAATATTCTTCAACTTCAAGAACCTCGGTTCTTTGAAGGTGGCGTATTTCTACAGCAATATTTTCAATTGAAGATGCAATAATAGCCAATACGCTAAAAAATGCTGCATGTCTGTCTCTGGGTATTACTTGGCTAGAAACAGTTTCACTGCTAAGATTTAGTTTTTTGGCTACATATTCCTCAACAAATGGATCAATATTAGCATATGTGCCAACGGCACCTGATATTGCGCATATTGATATTTCTTCCTTGGCTGATTTTAGCCTTGCTAAATTGCGCTTAAATTCGGCGTAGAATCTTGCCATTTTAAGGCCAAATGTTAC
>JAUROA010000009.1 GCA_030835745.1 Alphaproteobacteria bacterium | reverse complement strand
TTTTCTTGCGTTAGGTGAAAAAAATTGGCCAATTGTTTTTTTTACTCCTTGGAACAATTTGGAAAAAAAATTGCCATCAGATCTAGGTGTTGGAGGACTATCTGTTGATGAGGGGGCTTGTTTAGTGCTGGCCTTTGATGCATCTGAGCTACCAGCTCTAGAAGGAAGGCTAGTATCTAAGTTTTCTGGCGATGTGCCATTGATAGGATCTTGACTTTCTTCTTTACCACTACTAGCAGGAGCTTGAAAAGAGCCAAAAGCTAGCTTTTTTGGATCTTCTGATGATTTATCTGAAGTATCTTCTGACAAAAGTGGCTCATTTAACGAATCTTTTCTTGCGTTAGGTGAAAAAAATTGGCCAATTGTTTTTTTTACTCCTTGGAACAATTTGGAAAAAAAATTGCCATCAGATCTAGGTGTTGGAGGACTATCTGTTGATGAGGGGGCTTGTTTAGTGTTGGCCTTTGATGCATCTGAGCTACCAGCTCTAGAAGGAAGGCTAGTATCTAAGTCGTTATTAGTAGTTGATTGGGGTCGAGATTGTTTCTGAGCATATTGTTGATCATATATTTCGACACATTCTTTTTTTCGTGCATTTTTGTTTGGGCCAAAAATTTTATCAAGTAAAGATTTATTATCTTCTCCAATTGCAGCTAGGCAATTTATTGCTTCTGTTTTAATTGCTCCTGTTTTATTCTTTGGGTCAGAGAAAATTTCTGGATATGAAGAAAAAAGAGTTTTTGTAATTTCTTCTAATTCTCTTTTACTTGGGAAGTCTTCTGATCTGAGACTTTTTAATATATCTCGCCTTTGTTTTCTAACCTCATCATTATCTTCAATGGTACAATATTGACTAATAAGTTGTGCTGGTTGTGGTTTTTTAATTGAATCTGACATAAAATAAAGTAAAAAATTAATCTATATCAATATTATACAATATTTTTAAAGTAATGTCAAATAATGACAAATATTTTGACATATTTTAAGGAAATTAATTTTTTAAATTAATTTTTTATGATCTTATTTAAAAAAAGCTATATATATAAATTATAACAAAAAATGCAAAATATATAAAACCTATCCAGCTTAATATCTTTAGATATTTGTGAGGTTGATATTGCTTTGGTATTAAATTGCTAAATTGTAATTTATAGTTCATATAGGCATATAATGGGGCGGTCAGAAAGGCAATTATTGTTACAAAATCAAGTAAGGTTTTAAAGTTACTAATTAGCAATAATATTATAGATGCAATAATTGAAGAGGTGAAGATCATAGAAATATGAAGATTTCTTTGATTATATTTTATATTATTATTAAGTGTTTTAAGAGATATTGCCAATGTTCTTGGGTAGCTATCTATTAGAGTAATAGTGGTTGATAATATTGTAATAGCAATTATTGCTTCGATAATATGTTGCGACCACTTGCCAATCATATTAGTATAAATTGATATTAGCTGTTTGGCAAACATTGTGGCATTATTAGAGATTAGCTCGCCACTATTTCTTAAAATTTCTGATCCTAAAATTAAAAATAATATAGCGGTTAAAATGGTTAAAAAATAGCCAATATTAAAGTCTAATTTTGCCTGTTTAAAGCTAAGATTTTGGGTGTTGTTTTTATTTCTTGCTTCAAGCCATAAAGAGTGCCATACCGATAATTCTATTGGTCCGGGCATCCAGCCCATTAAGGCTAACATAAAGGGAATATATTTGATATTAAAGGCAGATTCGTCATAGATTATGCTTGTACTATTTGTTGGGTAAAGATATATCATAATTACGGTAGTAATTGTTGATAATAGCAATATTACCATAAAGCATTTCATGATTTTGCTTAATAATTGATAATGTCCAATCGCAATAATAATGGCGCAAATTAAAATAATTATTATAGATAGTAAATTTGATGAGATATTGACATTGATTATAGATTGCATAATTCCAGCGCATATATAGCCAACTGCAGCAATGCTAGCAAAAGAAGTAAAAAAACTAATAATTGTAAAAATTATAAGTAATTTTTTGCTTAATTCCTTATATCCTTGGATAATATTTTTACCAGTTGCAATTGTGTATCTATAGCCACATTCGATAAAGGGATATTTAATAATATTGATAAATATTATTAATATTAATAATTCATAGCCAAAATATGTTCCAGCCCGCGTAGCTTGAACTAAATGAGATGTGCCAATTGCAGCACTTGCTGTTAGTAATCCGGGTCCTAATATGTGAAAAATTGAAATTAATCTGTGAATTGACATTGCTTAATGCTTTTTATCATTGGTTCAAGGCAGTTAATATAATCTAAATTATTATATTTTTTGAAAATTGCTTTTGAAATAGCGCATGCAAAATTATTGTTACTAATTGATTTTGCAATATCTATGCAGCTATTATGAATAGCAATGCTTATAGGTGCTAGGGCAGGGTCGCTATGATTAATTTCTCCAAGAAATAAGTTATTATTATCTCCTTTAGGAATTATATCTACTCCTAATTCTAAGCAATCTAAATATTGCCTATTTATTTCTTTGTTATCATTTAGTAATTTAAGAATTTCTGCTATTATTTCATTTAGTTTTTCACATTCTTTATTAGTCAACATAATTTCAGGAGGAAGAGGGATCGAATCGCCAAGATTAAGACATGTTGTAAAATTATGCCCAATTTTATTTTGATATTTTTTAGCAGGGTGTCTTAAAGTATGGCCAATAAATTGCCATTTCTTATCAATCTTCATAATATTGACTCTAATATCTCCTATCCTCAGGGCTCCTTCTAAAAATGGCTGGATAATGATTTGGTCCTGATATATTTTATCAATATTTTTTATGATTTGATCGTCATTAATATTTGATAAATAAATATTATCATCGAATTTTTGATTATTAATTTTAAGGGATTGCAAATAGAGCAATATTTTAATTATTTCGATAATTTCATTATTTGCTAAATTATTTTGAATATAAATTAGCTGTAAATTTTGATCTAATATTTTATTGATAGGGTTATTATTTAAATATTTAAGGTTAATGGCGCTATCTTGGCAAAATTTGATGCCACAAACCCCGCTTGATTGAGCAGAATCTAGGGGTTTGATGACGATTTTTTGATCTTTATTATTTTTTAATGCAGATTTTAAAGATGTTATCAATGAATTACTATTTTTTAAAGAGCAAATAAAAGTGGGAGTTGAAATTGCTGATTTATTATTTGAAGTTAATATTTTATCAAAAATTAATGGCGCCATTTTATCGCATTTATCAATAGGAAAATTAAAGATAGAATTATCAAATAATTTTTTGTAGCTATTAATTACATAGTGATAAGGGGTTTGATTATATTTTTTGGCATCTTTTACATCTTGCTTGCTGTAATAGTAAGATATTGGGTCAAGACGGTTAATTATTGTAAAATTTGCAATATTTTTAATATTAATTTTTTCAATAATGCTATTTTGCTGAATTAAGTCTGCTTTAGTTTTTTCTCTAATAAGTATATTACTAAAAGAAAATTGATGCTTATTTTGTGTTGATAGATAGTTTAAGATTTCATTTTTTATGATTTGTGATAATTTATTATTATATTTGAGATAATTATCGGCTAAATTGTTAAAAATTTTATTATTTATTTTTACAGCGTTAATAGAGCTATTTTCTTTGATCGATCTAATGTTTTGATATCTCTGATCTATTATATAGATATTTTGGTAATTTAATTTTATTGCGGCACATATATATGATAAGGTGGTATTTTCTGCCATTATGGCATCGAAAATATTATCATTGGTAATTATTGCAAGGTTCATCTTAATATCTAATAGGGATCTGTCTAATTATCTAAATTTATGTTATATTTATTGCTTAGATAATTTTCAATTAATTTTATTTCACCAGATTTTAATGCTCTATTATAAATTATAATTTCTGCGATATAGCCATTATAATTTGCGCCATAATTATTATTTTGTTTTGTTGTGGCAATAAGCAGCTGATTTGCATTAAATTCTCCAATTTGAGTTGATGCTAGATTTACAGTAGTATAATTACTATTATTAATTTTTGTCATATTTTTATCATCCTTTGTAAAAATTGATACAGCAATGTAAGGTTTGTTGCTTCCAACGTGAGTTGAGTTAGCTCCCCATCCTGCCCTAAATGGAAGATGAAGGTTGCTATCTCCTTCATAAAATGCTCTAAATGTCTTAGCTGTTGAATTGTCAAATGCTTCGCTAGAGTTGGCGGCGGTAAAAACAGTTGAATGCTTAACATATGAAACTCTTTTGGCAACAACGAAATAAGTAATGTCCTTGCCAATAACATTAAATTTATTTGATTCCATATAATCATTATCGCCAAAAAACCTTAATGCCGGAATAGTATTATCAAAAACTTTGTTAAAATATTGAGGTTGATAAGAGCTGTTATTTTGAATTGCATGAGCTGGATGAAGTCTTGAATTATTTTTGTCAAACCAGCTTTTAATTGAGGTGCCATCTTCTATAACATTGCCACTCACATCAATTGCAGTTTCAAAACTATCTTGCAATACCGGCTCATACCAATGAGCCAAATCTGGTATTGATAAAATAGGAGAATTTTGAGTTAATGATCTAGCTCTTTCAACTTTTGAACTATGAATAAAATCTTTAATTTGAAGTGTTATACTCATTAAAACTCCAATAATTAAAAGCGCTACAGAGATTTCAATGAAGGAGAATGCTTTATATTTTTTATTTGAAGCTAATGTCATATTTTCTACCAAGATATTGATCAACTAATTTTCTGTCATTTTCATTTAGTGCTTTGTTAAATATTATTAATTCCGAGATGAGTCCATCAAAAAACCTACCTGTGCATCCAAGAGCTCCAACTTCAGCTGATAAGCTGGTAATTGTAAAGCTAGAAGCATTAACTGGCTGATTAATGATCGGATTTTTATTATTAAGCCATATTGATATTTGGTCATTATTTTTTATTGCTCTAAATAAGTAGTTAACATTTTGAGCAATATTAAAGCTGTAATCTTGCCCCCCTGATATAGAAACTACTTGACGATTTGTAAAATATAAAATATTGTTAAGAATTGTCATATATATTGCTGTCCCGCCTGAAGATGAATTAATATGAAGTAATGATTGAAGGCTATTAGAATTGGTTTGAAAAACCATATATATAGTATATCTTTTGCCATCAAGGATAATATTTTCTCCAGTTTGATGAGTTAGGCAGCTATTACTAAATTTAAGAGAGGGTATTTTATTTATTCCTTGGGCAACATATTGAGGCTTTAATGATTCTGTTGGTTGCGATAAGTTGATTTTATAATTGGCAAAATATTTATTTACTAACCATTTTTCAACCGGGTTACCTGGAGCTATATTACTGATAAAGCTTTCTTTAGAAGAGGTCTCATGCCATAGCAAAACATTGCTCATTTGTGCAATAGGAGATTTTTGAGTAATATTTTGAGCATTGGCTAATTTTGTTTCTTGGATCATTGAAGAGCTTTTAACAGCAACACTAATAATAATGCCAATAACAAGAATTATTATTGAAATTTCAACTAAAGAAAATGCCTTTTTTTTCATTTATTTTTTCTTAAATATTAAATTTAATAAGAAAAATCTTGCTCTTAAATGAGTGCACCATTTTTATTAAAAGTTGAATTTTATTGGACCTTCTGCTTTACCATGAACAAATTGATCTAGATATTGATTATTTGAGTTATACATTTTGTCGACATCATCAAACCATATAATTTGACCTTTATAAAGCATGGCAATTTTATCTGCAATTTTTTTGGCCGATGCCATATCATGAGTTATTGTTATTGTTGTTGCCCCAAGCTCTTTTGAATTTGATATAATAAGATCATTAATGACATCTGCCATTATTGGATCTAATCCGGTGGTAGGTTCGTCAAAAAATATAATTTCAGGGCTAATTGCAATTGCCCTGGCCAAAGAGGCTCTTTTTTGCATACCACCTGAAAGTTCGCTAGGATATAAATCGGCAACTTTACAATTTAGTCCAACAGATTTTAATTTGGCAATAGCAATATCTTTGGCATCTTTTTTATTAATTTTTTTATGATTTATTAATCTAAAAGCAACATTTTCCCAAATTTTTAATGAGTCAAATAAGGCTCCGCCTTGGAATAAAAAGCCGAATTTTTCCATTAATTTATTTTTTTGAGCAGAAGAAAATTCAGTAATTTCTTTATTGTCAATTTTAATACTGCCCGATGAAGGATAAAGAAGGGTAGCTATTGTTTTAATTAAGACAGATTTACCACTACCAGAGCCACCTAAAATAACCACTGACTGCCCCTTTTTAACATTGAGGTTAATATTTTTAAGGACAGATTTAGAGCCAAAATCCTTAGTTAAATTTTTAATCTTAATTTTAAATGACACAATATTATTGATTATTTTTTAGCTCATTTTCAATAATATTTTTTATTTTGTTAAAATCTGTAAATCCAGAAATCATATTACCATTGATAAAAAAAGTTGGAGTTGAGGATATTTTGAGATTTTTTGCCGCTTCAATTCTTTTAAGTAATATTTGGTCCTGTATTTTATTATTATTAAGACATTTTTGAAATGTTTCTTCTTCAACACCTTGAATTTTTGCTATAATTTGAAGCTTTTTGATATAGTCGCTATGGCCAGCCCACGAGTCTTGAGAATTAAAAAATAATTTAATTAATTTGTAATATTCATCAACCTTTCTTTCCGGATTATTTAAAGCATGGCACTTGGCAATTAAGGATGCTGTAAGAGCGGTTTTATCAAGTGGAAAATCGCGATAAATAAATTTAACTTTACCTGTTTTGATATATTGTTGATTAATTTTAGGAAATGCATCCCGAACAAAATAAGCGCAGTGAGGGCAAGATAATGAGGCATATTCTATCATGGTTACTTTGGCATCTAGTTTTCCAAGGACAATATCATCATCAGATATTGCTAGCAAGTCTAGTGAATTATCTTTATCTTCAATATTTTTTGAAGAGGAGTTATTTTGTTTTTGCGAAATATTATTATTTTGCTCATTGATTATTTTTTGCTTTATTTGATCTTGTTGATTTTTTTGAGTTTTAATTTCGATATTATTATCAATTTTATTATTTTTAATATATAAGTTTTTAATGAAAATTATTGCCAATATTAAGGTTAATATTGTTGATATTATAAATATTATTTTTTTTGTGTTATTTTTTTCTTGAGACATAATTTTTAATGTAAGTTTAGTCTAATTAATCTAGCTTAATTAATATATATGGCTTTAAAATTTATTTTAACCAAGCTATATAAAAGTACATAATGCAATAATAATTAACTTAATTTTACTTTATTCAAGAATAATTAATATTTTTTTTAAAAAAATTTAATTTTTTTAATTTTTTCATATTCCTTGATATTACTAGATTAAAAAGCTTTTTGGTAAAAAATTTTTGTGAAATTTTTATTGTTTTTAAAATTATTTAATATTTATATTTGTTAAATGCTTATATATAGGGCGTAAAGAGGTATAAAGCTTTTTTAGACATATATCTCAAAATATGCTATAATAATATTATAGCGAAAATTTACGCTAAGAATTTTAAAGAGGCTTATTATGACTATAGACATTCGAATTAAAGAAAAAATTGATGAATTACCAAGTGACGCAATTGGTATTTTAGAATTAGTAGAAAAGATCGAGCAAAGAACAATAGAGCTTAGAAAAGAAATTATGCGTGAATTAAGACCTGATGGTAATATAATTCACTTAAAACTAAATAAAGTTAATGATTAGCCTCAAATAGCAGATATTTGGGGGGGGGTTCTCAAATATCTGCTATTAAAAGTATTATATAAATTTATAAAATATTGAAAATTAAATATTTATAATACATTATTATTTTATAGTTAAGAGTGATTTTGCAAATTATAAAATAAATCAATAATAACTTTGTTAAAATCATAAAATAAGATAAAATAATAATTTAATATTAAGAAAATGACAATTAGAGTTGCTATAAATGGCCTTGGAAGAATAGGAAGATGCGTTTTAAGAGCAATATATGAAAATAACAATTACAATAATATCGAATTAGTAGCTGTTAATGCTTCAACACCATATGAAACTCTGATTCACCTTATAAAATATGATTCGGTTCATTTAAAATTTAATCATGAAGTTAGTTATGATGAAGATAATCTTATAATTAATAATAATAAGATCAAAATTCTTAATGAGAGAAATCCAGAAAATCTTCCTTGGAAAGAGTTAAATATTGATGTAGTTTTTGAGTGTACTGGTGCTTTTGCCTCAACTGCAAAATCAATGCTTCATATTAATTCTGGTGCAAAAAGAGTATTAATTTCAGCTCCTGCAAAAGATGAGGAAACTAAAACAATAATTTATGGAGTTAATCAAAATAACATTAATGATAATGATAAAGTTATTTCAGTTGGATCATGTACCACAAACTGTTTGGCTCCAATTGCCAAAGCTTTAAATGATGATATCGGTATTGAAAAAGGTTTTATGACAACAATTCACGCATATACAAATGATCAAAATATTGTTGATAATGCTCATAAAGATTTAAGAAGGGCGCGTGCTTGCGCCATGTCAATGATTCCAACTTCAACTGGTGCCGCTAAAGCAATTGGCAAGGTATTGCCTGAGTTAAATTTAAAGCTTGATGGTTTTGCGGTTAGAGTGCCAACTCCAAATGTTTCAATGGTTGATTTTAGTTTTTTAGCAAAAAGAGATACTTCAATTTCTGAGGTAAATTCTATTATTAAAAAATATAGCCAAACTTCAATGAAAAATGTCTTGAGATATGTTGAAGAAGAGTTGGTTTCAATTGATTTTAACCATTCTGATCATAGCTCTTCTTTTGATTCAACTCAAACTAGAATTATTGATAATAATTTTGTTAAAGTTTGCTCTTGGTACGATAATGAGTGGGCATTTTCTTTAAGGATGCTTGATATTGCTCAAATATTATAAATTTATTGTAAAATTTATAATAAATTAATTAATTGCTTGAGTAATTTCCTCTAGAACTAGCTGATGTAATTTTTTGTTACTACATGCAAGCAATCTGGCGTCAGATTTTAAACTAAGATCTTTCCCTTTCCAATCTGTGACTAATCCTCCGGCCATTTCAATTATTATTTGAGTTGCAGCATAATCATAATTTTGTAGACCTGGCTCAATAATAATATCAACAAAGCCCATTGCTAAACAAGCAAAGCTATAGCAATCTCCGCCATATATTATGCCGCCAATTTTTTGATATTTTGTTAGGCTTGTTAAATGCTGTAATATTTTTTTATCATTTTGATCTTTAAAATAAAATGGTGATGATGAGCACATTACGCTATCTGAGATAGAGTTGGTATTTCTAGTATACATTTTTTGCACTTTATTGCTATTAATTAAGTGGCAATATTCATTATTTTTAACTAATTTAGTATCAATAAAATATGATCCAATTTCACTAATTCCAATCCATCTTTCATGAGATATTGGTTGGTCTAAAATTCCAATAATCGGTTTATTATTATATGTTAGCGCAATTAATGTACCAAAGATTGGCCTGCCAATTATAAAAGAAGAGGTACCATCTATTGGATCGATAATCCATTTATATTTTGCATTTGGATTGATATCTTCATATTCTTCACCAATTATGCCATGATCTGGATATTTTTTTTTAATATTGAAGCGAATTGATTCCTCAATTTCTTGGTCAGCTTTAGTTACTGGTGATTTGTCGTTTTTTTCTTTTTCATCATTTGGTTGTCTAAAATATTTTATAGCTATTTTGGAAGATTCATCTGCAAGAAAATTTATAAAATTTATTAGTTGATCATCAATCATTTTAGTTAAATTTAATTTAAAAATGATATATTAAATCATCATATTAATAAAAGTAAAATTATATATTGATATTATTTTTGATTAGACAATGATTATCAATTATTAATAAAATATTTAATAAAAATAATGAAAAAATGCATTGCAATAATATCTGGATATAGATCAGCCATGGGTAAAGCTGGTAGTGCTTTTAGTGAAATAAATGCTCATGATTTGGGTGCTAGAGTTGCAAAAGAAGTTTTAATAAGATCTAATATTGATTGCAAAATAATTGACGAGGTTATTATTGGTAATGTTGCTCAGCCAAGTGATGCCGCTAATATTGCTCGAGTTATTGCTTTAAAGGCTGGAATTCCTGATAATGTAGCGGCATTTAGTGTTCACCGTAATTGCGCCTCTGGAATGGAATCTATTACATCTGCTGCATCAAAAATTAATAATGACGAAGCTGATATTATTTTTGCTGGTGGTGTTGAATCAATGACAAATATTCCTTTTCTTTATAATAAGAAAATGGTCAATTTTTTTACCAATTTGGCAAAGTCAAAGAAAATATTACAGAAAATCAAATCATTATCATCATTTAGATTGTCAAATTTATCACCAGTTATAGCTATTCAGCAAGGGTTAACAGATCCAATATCTGGATTGATTATGGGTAATACAGCAGAAAATATTGCTAATGACTTTAAAATAACAAGAAAAGAGCAAGATGAGTTTGCTCTTAATTCTCATAAGAAGGCGAGTAAAGCAATTAAAAATAATATTTTTGCTAGTGAAATTATTCCTATTTTTAATAACAAAAAAGCCATGATCGATGAAGATGAAGGGGTAAGGAAAGAGCAAACAATTGAAGATTTAGCAAAATTAAGGCCATATTTTAACAAGATATTGGGCAGTGTAACTGTTGGTAACTCTTCGCAAATTACAGATGGCGCAGCTTTTGTTATATTAATGTCGGAGCAAAAAGCTAAAGCTTTAAGCAAGAAATATAATTTCGAAATTTTAGGATATTTAACAGAATTTGCATATGCTGGACTTGATCCTTCAAGAATGGGATTAGGTCCAGTTTTTGCCACTAAGAAGCTACTTGACAAAATTGATATCAAGCTAAGTGATTTTGATTTAATTGAAATTAATGAAGCATTTGCCGCCCAAGTAATTGGCTGTGTTAAAGCATTTGGAGATGATGAATTTTGTCGTAAATATTTAGATATGAAAAATTCTTTTGGCAAAATTGACGAAAATATTCTAAATGTTAATGGCGGAGCTATTGCACTTGGTCATCCCGTAGGTATGTCAGGTACAAGAATAATTATTCATGCTTTAAGAGAGTTAAAAAGAAGAAAAAAGAAATCTGCCTTGGCGTCATTATGTATAGGAGGAGGTCAGGGTGGTGCTTGCTTTTTAGAAGTTGAGTAAATAAAATCTGTGATCAATCTAAAAATTAGCAAAGTAATTATAAAATTAACTTAAAATTATTATTAAATGAAAATTGAAAATATTAAAATTGGCGAATTACCTGATAAGCTCAATGTTATCATTGAAGTTCCTATGAATTCTGATCCTGTAAAATATGAGATGGATAAAGATAGTGGTGCAATTTTTGTTGATCGCTTTATAGCAACTCCTATGTATTACCCATGTAATTATGGTTTTATACCTCATACCTTATCTGACGATGGTGATCCAGTTGATGTTTTGGTTGTATCTGATTTTCCAGTAAATGCTGGCTGCGTAATATCTGCAAAGCCAATAGGAGTTTTGATTATGGAAGATGAAAAAGGTATGGATGAGAAAATAATAGCAGTTCCGGCTAAAAAGCTTAATTCATCATATGAAAATATTAACTCTTATAATGAACTTCCTGAAAATTTAGTTAATAAAATTAAACATTTCTTTGAAAGATATAAGGATTTAGAGCAAGGAAAGTGGGTTAAGATTAAAACATTTGAAGATTCGAATAAGGCGATAACTTTGATAAAAGAAGCAATTGAAAGATTTGAAAAAGCCAATTAATCCTTAAGATAATTAATCCTTGCAATTTAAAGATCTATTTTATTAGCCTAATAATATGATTATTATTAGTTTTATATTTTTTCTTTTACTTTTTGTTGTAATTGGAGTTGTTTCATCTTTTAAAAGCAGAGGTAGTTCTCAGGATTATTTATTAGCAAGCAGATCTGTAAGCCCTTTATTTGTTGCACTTTCTGCTGTTGCAACAATTAATAGCGGCTACATGTTTATTGGCATGGTGGGCTATACTTACCTTTTTGGCTTGTCATCAATATGGCTGATGTTTGGTTGGGTTTTTGGAGATTTTTTATCTTCTTTAATAATTCATCGAAAAATAAGGGTTATATCGCAAAAGCGAAAAATATTAAGTTTTGCAGGTTTAATTTCTAATTGGCATGGCGACAATTTTAAATATGCTCGAATTATTGCTGGTCTAATTATAATTTTATTTCTTGGAACATATGCTGCTGCTCAGCTAAAAGCTGGAAGCAAAGCACTTCATGTTATATTTGGATGGGATTATTCTTATGGAGCCATAATAGGATCATTAATAGTTTTAACTTATTGTTTTTCTGGAGGAATTAGAGCTTCAATTTGGACTGATGTTGCTCAATCATTTGTAATGATAGCCGCAATGATCATACTACTTATTTCGTCATTAATAAATTATGGCGGCATAGGAAATGTTATTAATGATTTAAGCAATATTTCACCTTCATATATGAAATTGATAACAGAAGATATTAATCAGCCATTTTTTTTTAGTAGTTTCTTATTTATTTTAGGGTGGATTTTTAGTGGTTTTGGAGTTGCTGGTCAGCCTCATATTATGGTTCGTTTTATGACAATGAGAAAGTCAAAAAATATTAAAATTATTAGATTTTATTATTATGGCTTTTACAGTTTATTTTTTCTGTTAACTATTGCCACTGCTTTAAGTGCGCGTTTAATTTTTAATTCTGAGTCAAATTTTGATGCTGAATTAGCATTGCCTATGATGGCACAAAAATTTCTACCTGAATTTTTAATCGGCCTAGTCTTAGCTGGGCTGTTTGCCGCAACTATGTCTACTGCTGATTCTCAAATTTTAAGCTGTTCAGCAGTATTAACTAATGATTTAATTGAAATTAAAAAACATAGATATCTTATTACTAAAATTGCCACATTAATTACAACAATAATAGCTCTTTTAATATCATTATTTGCTAGTAGTAATGTTTTTAATCTTGTTTTAATAGCGTGGTCTGTTTTGGGGGCAGTTTTTGCGCCAATATTAACTTTATACGCTTTAAATAAAAAAATTCCACAAAATTTATTAATAGCAATGATGATTTCGGCTTTACTTTCGGTATTATTATGGCGAAAATTGGGATTTAATGCTGATTTTAATGAAATAGCATTTGGTATGATTATTAGCTTTGTAATTTATTTTATTTTTAAAAAATGATTAATAGCCTTGGAATTTGGACTTTGCTAAAAAAAGAAATTTGGCGCTTTCTTAAAGTCTATCATCAGACCATATTATCTCCAATTGTTAATATTATTTTATTTTTAGCAGTTTTTTCTCTATCGGTTGGTGATAAAATTAAAACTATTGAAGGTATGCCATTTACAACTTTTATGGCTTCTGGTTTGATTATGATGGCTGCAATGCAAAATTCATTTGCTAATTCTTCATCATCTTTTGTTATGAGTAAAGTTTTAGGTTATTTTGCTGACTATTTATTGCCGCCAATAGGACCATTTGGATTATTATTTGCTTTTACATTGGGTGCAATTTTGCGAGGCATTTGCGTTGCTATTGTTGCTTATATTGCAATTTCTTTTTTTGTTGATATAGATATTTACCATTATGGTTATTTAGCCTTTTATTTAATTTTTGCTTGCATGTTTTTAGCTTTGCTTGGTGTTATGTGTGGTGTGATTTCAGAAACATTTGATCAGATGTCTGCAATGACTAGCTATGTAATTACTCCATTAACTTTCCTTTCTGGTACTTTTTATTCGACAAAATCACTACCAGAATTTTGGTATAATGTTTCGCAATATAATCCATTTTTTTATATGATTGATGGTTTTCGTTTCTCAATGATAGGATATCATGATGGTAATTTATTTATTGGGGCTATATCAATTATAATTATCAATATTATATTAGCATCAATACTTTACCTTCTTATTAAGAGGGGGTATAAAATTACTAATTAACCTTTTTTTAAATGCATTCACCACAACAAAATTTTGATTTAATAACCCTGTTAAGATCAAAAAATATCAATCTAGTTGAAATTATTGATTTAATAAGGCAAGGAAATTGTCCGTCTCAGATTTTACAAGAAGTCAAAAAATTTAAATCATCACAAATTATTTCAGCTAATTTAATAGAGCATGAATTAGATAAGGCTAGTAAATTTAATGCTAAAATAATTACAATATTTAGTGATAATTATCCTAAATTATTAACTCATATTAGTAATCCACCGCCAATATTAACTATTAAAGGTGACACCAATCTTCTTAATGAAAAAATTATTGCTGTTGTTGGATCAAGAAATGCATCTTATAATAGCTTATTATTTGCTAAAAAAATTGCTCATGAATTATCGCTAAACAATATTGTGACAATTTCTGGACTTGCTAGAGGCATAGATAGTCAAATTCACAAATCGTCAATTAATTATAAAACTATTGCAGTAATTGCTGGAGGTATTAATAATATTTACCCTCGACAAAATAAATATCTATATGATTTAATTTCTGAAAATGGTTTAATAATTAGCGAAAATATTTTTGACTCTGCGCCATTGCCAAGAAATTTTATATTACGTAATAGAATTATATCTGGAATGGCAATAGCAACAATTATAATAGAGGCGGGTATTAAATCTGGCACATTATCAACGGCAAATTTTGCTAATGATCAAGGAAGGTATGTTTTTGCTGTGCCTGGGGCTCCTTATGATTATAGATCGCAAGGTTGCAATAAATTGATTAAAGAAGGTGCGATAATGATGGAAGATATTAGAGATGTTTATAATGAAATTGATTTATTAAATAATATAGAGGGTTGTAACAATGAAAAGAAATTAGATTTATCTAATTTAGAAATTAATCAAAAGCAAATATTAAAAAATATTGGATATTCAGGTACTCCAATAAATTACTTAATTAACAAATTTAATATATCTTCAGCTAAAATTAATGCAATTATCTCTGAATTAGAGTTAAAGAATTATATAATTGTAAAAGATAATAAATTATTTCTAATAAAATAACTATTTAGCAGCTCTTGCGGCTTTGATCTTAGATTTGAATGAATCAATTCCAATGGCCCCAGGAATTAATTCTTCGCCAATTATAAATCCAGGTGTACCAGTCACTCCAACCGAAGAACCAAGTTGAAGATTGGTCATTATCATATTTTCTATATCATTTTTTTTATTTATTAATGTTTCTTCAATTAATTTCACATTTGCACCAACTTTTTTTGCTACATCAAGTGCAACTTGTTTACCACGACCAGAAGCTTTCATTAATTCATAATGAAATTTTTGATAGATCTTTGGTTGCGAAATGCTAATTGCAATAGCAACCTGTGACATTTCCTTAGATGGCTGACCAAGTATTGGGTAGTGTTTATGTATAATCTTAATTTTTTTGTCTTCTGCTATTAGCTTAGCAACAGTATTTGAGGCTCTTTTGCAATAGCCACAAGAATAATCAAAGAATTCAACTATAGTAATGTCTGATTTTTTTTCTGCAATTACTGGGTTGCTTTTATCATTGTATAGTTCATCTTTTTTCTCAGAAAGGCTTTTACGGGCTTTAACCATCTGCTCTTCCATAAGTTTTTTTTGCATATTTTGAATAGACTCAATTATTGCTTCAGGGTTATCACTAATCCAATTAGCAATTACTTGCTCAATATCTTGATTACTAGATTGGTTATTTGAGTTGCTATTATTGCTGTTGAAAATTACTAATAACAAAGCAATTATTAAGATTGCACTTGTCACAAATATTTTATTTGAAAGT
>JAUROA010000008.1 GCA_030835745.1 Alphaproteobacteria bacterium | reverse complement strand
CGACTTTCAATGATATCAGTGTAAAGGGTGCCCTGCGCTAAATAAAAATCTTTTTGTTCTAAATTTCTTATATATTTAGAAAATACTTCAATAAACAATCCCCCAATTATTTTCCTTTTTTGCTCTGGGTCACTAATATTTTCAAGTTTCTTTAAAAAATAGTTTTTAGCATCAACATAAATAAAATTTGCATCAATATTTCTAGTAAATGTTGTTTTTACTTCTTCTGCTTCTTTTTTTCTAAGAAGTCCATGATCAACAAAAATACATGTTAGCTGTTTACCAACTGCTTTATTAATTAAAGCGCCAACAACAGAGGAGTCGACGCCTCCACTTAATCCGCAAATAATGTTATCTTGGCCAATATTATTTTTTATTGCTATTAATTCTTCCTCTATAAATTTTTTCATTGTCCAATCGCAATCACAATTTGCAATATTAATGATAAAATTTTTAATTATTTTAGTTCCGTCTTTTGTATGATATACTTCTGGATGAAATTGCAGGCCATAAATTTTATTTTCCTCATCTCCAATTGCTGCATATGGAGAATTACTAGTTGTTGCTAAAACCTTAAAATTTCTGCTAATTTCAGTAATTTTATCACCATGACTCATCCAAACATCAAGATTTTTAACATTGTTGAATAATTCTGACTTTGCAATGATATTAATTTTAGCACTGCCATATTCTCTCTTGAGTGATTGTTCAACTTTACCACCGAATAAATGACATATTAATTGCTGACCAAAACAAATACCTAAAATCGGGATATTATAATTAAATATATCATTATTAATATTGTAGGATTCTTCATTATATACTGATTCTGGCCCCCCGGAAAATATTAAGCCTTTTGGCTTTATCTTAATATTTTGCATGCGGAATTTATCATGATTAATTACCTCGCAATAAACTCCTATCTCTCTTATTCTTCTTGCAATAAGTTGGGTTACTTGACTGCCAAAATCAATTATTAAAATATAGTTATTAGATTTATTTAGCATATTAGTGTTGATATAATTTTACTCTTTATCTCTTCTAAGGTCATATTATTATATATAATTTCATATATTGCATTACATAGTGGTAATTTAATGTTAGATTGTTGAGATATTTTATAAATTGAAAGAGCAGAATGAGCGCCTTCATATGTAATTGTAGAATTTGAAGAAATGTCATTGTAACTTTTTCCTTGTGCCAACATTCTTCCAAGATTATTATTGCGAGATTTAGTAGATGAGCATGTTAGAAAAATATCCCCAAATCCAGCAGCTGTAACAATATTTGCAGAGCAGTTAAAATATTTAGCTAATTTTTGAATTTCTTGACTACCATATGTTATAATAGCAGCTTTTGCATTAACACCAAGATCCATTTGGTCAATTATGCCACAACCTATTGCAAGAATATTTTTGATAATTCCGCATATTTCAGCGGTAACTGGTTGATCATCATATATTGCACAAAAAAATGAATTATTAAGGATCTCGATAATATTTTGTGCAGATTTTTTATCAGTGCAGCAAATATTTGTGATTGTAGGAAGCTTACTTGCAACCTCTATTGCAAAATTAGGACCAGATAATATTGCACATTTTTTATTACTAAAATATTGAGTAAAGCAGTAAGATAATAATTGCAAAGAATCAGGATCTAAACCTTTAGAGCAAATAACATATTCACAATTTGGGTTTATATTAGATATTTCTGCAATTTGAGATATAACTAATTTAAAAACTAGCGAAGGCACTGCAATAAATATAAAATCACAATCAATGATTTCTGTTTTATAGTCTGAAATTGCCTTGAGATTGTCAGATAATTTAATATTTGGAAGATATTTATTTGCACTATTTCGGTTATTAATTTCATCTATAATGTCATTTTCTATTGATGATAATAAAACATTATTATTGTTAAGTGATAAGGTATTTGCTATAGCAAGACCCCATGCCCCTGCTCCAATTACTAGTATTTTTTTCATTATAATGTCAATTTTTCTATTATTACATTAGCTATCGAATTTTCCTTTTCATCTGATAATGATAGATGAATTTTAAATTTTTTGCAATTATGTAAATTTTGAATATATTCAGTTTTATTTTGATTTAAACAAATAAAGGGCTTTCCCTTAATGTCATTAATTATTTCAATGTCGTTAAAGTTAATACCTCTTCCAATTCCAATACCACAAGCTTTGGAGAAAGCTTCTTTTGCAGCAAATCTTTTAGCAAAATATGATATTTGCAAAATTGAATTTAACTTTTTTGAGTAATTAATTTCGCGATCTGTATAGATTCTATTAATAAATCTGTCATTAAATTTATTAATAAGATGCTTAATTCTATTGTTACTAACAATATCAACTCCAATTCCAATAATCAAGGTGCTGCAATAAAAAAAATTGTAATAAAACCAAAAGCTTTTTATTTACATTGCTAAATGTAAAATATAGCTTTAATGTTAAAGATAAATCTTATTAATTCAATTAGAATGTTATCACAACAAAATATTGTTATTACTCTTGGAAATTATGGATCAATAATAGCAGTTCATAATAAAAAAAAGATTATAACTAGAATATTTCTTAAAAAAGAAGATTTTAATAGTAATAATTACGCTAGAATTTCTGAAATTTTTAAAAAATATAAAAAATTTTCAGTTTATATTCTTATTGATACTCTAGATCAGGCATATAAGAAAAAAAGTCTACCATTTGTTAATAGATGGGATTTAAAAAAACTGATTGATCGTTCATTAAAATCAGAGGGTGGTAAAGATGTTCTTAAAAATTATACTTTAATCAACAACGCTAAAGACATTAAAAAACTTAAAAAATCTGATCGAAGTTGGGATGTTTTATTTATATCTTCACCAATATCTGATGAAATAAAGGAGTGGGTAGATTTTCTAATTGATATGCCAAATTATTTTTTTGGTATCTATATGCTTCCGGTTGAGTCTTATAATTTATTTCTAAAAATTAAACCATTAATAGCGCATAATCAAAATAAAGACAGCAAGGTAGTTGTTAAAGATTATAGACTCTATTGTATTATCATAAGAAATAAAGTTAGTGGCACAAGACAAATAGTATTTTCTGATGAAACAATTGTATTTACTAGAGTTGTTAATTATGACTTTAAGAGTAAGGATTTTCCTGAAAAGATTGACCAAGATATATATGCAACATATGAATATCTAAAAAGAATCTATGTTGATTTAAAAATTGAAGACATCAAGATTATTGCTGTATTTTCTGACGCAATTAATAATATTTTAAAGAAATATAATTCTCATGAATTCAAATATATCTTCTTTAATCCATTTGATCTATCAAATAAAATAGGCTATAAAAATATTATTAATAAAAACTCAAAGCATTGTGATTTACTTATATCAAGAGTTTTTGCTCAGAGTAAGAAAAAAATGCTATTTAATACACCTAAGTTAAAATATATCAATAAATTCTATAATATTGTTCAATATACTTATATTTCAAATCTTGCAGCTATTACACTAATATTATTTTTCATTTTATTTATAATCCTCCAAATTAATATTACTGAAGGCAATGTAAAACGTGCAAAACTTGAATCAATTGATATTAATAATAATCTTATCAACTTAAGAAGCAAAACTCTTAAAAGTGCCAAATTAAGTAAAAAAGATGAGTCAGTATCATTTGAAAGAGTTATAGATATCGGTAAAATTGACGAATTCTTTAAGAATCATGATAATGATTTTTTTAGTTTTTACAAAAAATTATCTTATTTTAGCAAAATTAATATTAATGTAAGTCAATTTAACTATACATTAGAAAATTATGACATAATAAAAATGTCTAATTCTAAATATAGATTCAATATTGTTGGAGAAATATTTAATCAATCAGGAGATATTGAGGATCTCTTTAAGGAATTCGATACTTTATTAGTTGAAACATCAAAAACATACAATCAAAGTACTGTGAATTTTTCAGAACTTCCCAAAGATATAGATTTTAGTAAAAAATATTATTCATTTCCAATTAATTTTTCTGTTATAAGTAAAGCGCAATGAAATTAGAAACGATTAAAAAAAAGATTATAATTAATTCGGTTACCTTGCTTATTTTGTTTGCTATAATGGCATGTGGTGTAATTTTTTATTTAAAATTTATCAATGATTCACGTGTAAAAATTTCTAAAATAAATAATCAAAAAAATTTATATGAGCAAGAAATATATAAATTGCAAAATCAAGCTGCAGAATATCTAAGATATAGCGAGCTTTGGAATGACTTAGATATTAAAAAAAAGCAATTTGAAGAAATTAAATCAGATAAAATTAATAAATTAATTGAAAAGATTTCAAAGAAATATTCCATTAAAAATGCAAAAATTACATTAAGCGTTCCTCAGAAAGTTAGCAATCCAATTTTTGATAATTTAACAACAATAACATTGATGAGCACAATAATAGATCTTAGTTATTTCAGTCTAACTGATGTAAATTCAATAAGTTTTATCAATAATTTTATATCTAATCTTTCTGGTCAAAAAATAATAACTAGCCTTTCTATTAAGAAAGAAAAAAATTATACAGTTCAGGATTTTGGTAATATTAGCGCTGGAAGATCTAATGGCAATATTAAGACAAATATTAGAATTTATTGGTACCCATATGAAGAAAAAAAGTAGATTTTACCAAATTATATATTGTCTAAGAAGGTTTGCTTTTGATTTAATTGCAATTACTGTAATTTTTATTTATAGCAAAAATCTATATGCTCAGCAGAATAATTCTAACAATGAAGGCAATTTTCAAAATAATCAAATTGAAGAAATTCTTGCCCCTGATAGCGAGCAAGATCAGAAAAATAATGAAGCAAATAATTTGCCTGATAATAATGTTGAAATATCCATAAGTAAGAAAGCAGATAATGAAATAAAATCTATTATGATAACTCCAGAAGAAGATCAAGGTATTGAGTTAATCCTTGACTCTTTTAAAACTGGCAAAGAATTAATATTCAATGATTTTGATTTATATGATGAAGATACTGCAGATGTTAATCAAGATGAGCTTATTTTAGAAGAAGATGAAATAAATGAGAATGCATTTATATATCTAGCATCAATTATATTTCAATCAAGTGATCAATGGTCAATTTGGCTTAATAATAATAAAATTACGTCATCTAATAATAATATAATTAATGAGATATTCATAAAGGATGTTAATATTAATTATGTTGATATTTTATGGAAATTAAGCTTAAGTAAATGGAGAATTTTATCTGGTAATGATGATGAAAGCTCAACTCCACCAAATCTCAATAACAATAATCAGGTTGAAATTGAATTTACTTTACGCCCAAATCAAACATTTGATCTAAGAAGAGAAGCTATTATTGAAGGTAAAAAGAAATTTAATTAAATTGAATTTGTAAATATCATAATATAATATATTGATAATTTAGTCACTTTTAGTTTATTTAATATGGGTATAAAAATTCATAATGATGATGCATTTATAAAAATGCGTAAATCTGGTCAAATTGCTGCTAATATCTTGGATTATATAACTCCTTTCATTAAACCAGGAATTTCAACTAATTACTTAAATGATTTATGTCATAATAAAATATTAGATTATAATGCTATAGCTGCACCGCTAAATTATAAAGGATATCCAAAATCAATTTGCACCTCAGTTAATCATGTTGTGTGCCATGGTATTCCATCTGATAAAATTCTATATAATGGTGATATCTTAAATATTGATGTTACTGTTATCTATGATGGCTGGCATGGCGATACAAGTAGAATGTTTTTTGTAGGAGATGTATCAGTTAAAGCCAAAAATTTAGTTAAAGTTACATATGAATGTCTTATGCTAGGAATTGAACAGGTTAAACCTGGAGCTAAATTTAGTAATATTGGCGTGGCAATTGAAAATCACGCTAATAAACATGGCTTCTCTGTTGTAAGAGATTATTGTGGGCATGGAATTGGTGAAGTATTTCATGATGCTCCTAATATTTTACACTATGGCAATGACAATAATGAGGTAATGAAAGAGGGAATGTTTTTTACTATTGAGCCAATGATTAATAGTGGAAAGCATCAAACTATATTAAGCAAACATGATGGATGGACAGTAACAACAAGAGATAAAAAACTTTCAGCACAATTTGAGCATACATTAGCAGTCTCAAAAGATGGTTTTGAAATATTTACTAAATCACCTAAATCAATAAATCATCCCGATTTTTAATGTAAAATATATTAATAGCTAACTAATATTTGGCAATTACGCTGCCCCATGTCAATCCAGCACCTAGAGCCTTAAATAAAATATGGTTGCCTCTATTAATTAATTTATTTTCAATAGCATATTCTAAAGCAAGAGGTATAGATGCGGCAGATGTATTGCCGTGTTTTGATAATGTTTTAACAACTTTATCATCTGAAATTTTAAGCCTATCACAGATTGCATCAATAATTCTAATATTTGCTTGATGAGGAATCATTAAATCAATATCATCAATAGATAAGCCAGATTTATTAATTGCGTTAATTGCAGAATCTGACATTTTTTCAACAGCATTTTTAAAAACTTCCTTACCGCTCATTGTAATATATCCAGCATCCTGAGTACATGAAACACCGCCTGTAGTTTTTAAAATATTATAATTTGAGCCATCACTAGCAATATTAGAATATATAATGTCGCTATCATCATTTGAAGCACTAAGTATAATAGCCCCTGCCCCATCGCCAAACAAAACACAGCTATTTCTATCATTCCAATCTAATATTCTAGATAATGTCTCAGCACCAATAACTAAAATATTATTACATTGACCAGACTTTATTAAACTATTTGCACATGTTAAAGCATAAATAAAGCCGCTACATACAGCCTGAATATCAAATGCAAAGGCATTTTTAATAGATAGCTTTTCTTGCACAATAACAGATGTTGCTGGAAATGTTAAATCAGGAGTAGTAGTTGCTAATATAATTGCGTCAATGTCACTTACTGATATATTTGATTTATAAATTGCGCTTTTTGCAGCTTCATATGCTAAATCTGAAGTAAATTGATCTTTGTCAGCAATTCTTCTTTCAACAATGCCAGTTCTTGAATAAATCCATTCATGAGAAGTATCTATTTTTTGCGATAAATCATCATTAGTAACTATTTTTGAAGGAAGATATGAACCGCATGATATTATCTTAGAACCTAATTTTTGCATAAAATTATTCTTTTAGTTCGTTAATAATTTTGTCATTAATTTTATTTCTCACCAAGGATATTGCAACATTAATTGCATTGCAAAATCCAATTTCATCAGTACCACCATGACTTTTTACAACCACTCCATTGAGACCAATAAGCATTGCACCATTATGAAGCCTTGGATCCATCATATTTTTTGCTATAGCAAATGACTTACTGGCAAAAAGATAACCTAATTTTGACAATATATTTCTTGAAAAAGATTTTTTTATAACATTTGTTATCATTTTAGCAGTTCCTTCAATTACTTTAAGGGAAATATTTCCGGTAAAACCGTCAGTAACAACTACATCAACTGTTCCTTTAGTAATATCGTTACCTTCAACATATCCATAAAAAGCATCAGCAAGATCGCTTTCTTTAAGTAAAATAGCAGCATTTTTAACTGCATCATTTCCTTTGAGATCCTCAGACCCAATATTAAGGATACCTATTTTTGGATTTTTAATATTTAATGAAATTTTGGCAAAAGCATGACCCATAACAGCAAATTGAAATAAAACATCGGAGTCGCATTCAACATTTGCTCCCATATCAAGAAGTACAGTGCCCGAATTTTTTTCATTTGGTATTGATGTAACGATAGCTGGTCTATCAATAGATGGTAGTGGTCTTAACACTATTTTAGAAATGGCCATTAAAGCACCTGTATTTCCAGCTGATACAGCAACATCTGCTTTACCATCTTTAACGCAGTCAATTGCAAGTCTCATAGTGGAATTTTTACCCTTTCTAAGTGCGATTGAAGGTTTATCGTCAGCTAATATTACATCTGATGAATGAAAAAATTTTGAGTTATTTTTAAGTTTAGGAAACTTATCCAATATAGGAGATACAATTTCAGAATTACCAAAAAAAATAAATTCAATATTTTTATTTTGTTCATATGCGAGCATTGCACCTTTTATAACAATATTTGGAGCGTCATCTCCGCCCATACAATCAATTGCAATTCTAACTATATCCGACATAAGGTTATTTGTCTTGGGTTTCTTCTTGTTTTTTAATTTTTTTTGTTATTATTTGCTTGCCATTATAATATCCATCTAAACATATATGATGTGGAAGTTTAAATTCACCACTATCCTTATCGGTTATAATATTGGTGAAGTCAGATTTAAGAGAGCCATTCCCTCCTTTTCTCATTCTGCTTCTTGAATATGATTTTTTTTTCTTAGGTACTGCCATTTTAAAACTATATTGAAAGTTATAATAATTAACTTATTATAAAAACTTTAATTAAATTTATCAATCAATTCTTTATGAATATATTGCATCCTATTATAATTATATTTATTTCATTATTTTTTCTTACATCATGTGTAGAAACAAAATATGATAATGGCTATCTTTCTTCTAAGTTAGATACATCCTTTATAAGAAAGAACTTAACAACAAAAAAACAAATATTTTCTCAATTTGGGGCCCCTTCTATTAATTATAATATTGCTAATAAAGATAATGAATCTCATATATATCTATCTCAGCAAATATCTAATTTTCTTTTTTTTAAGCCTAAAATTACTAAAAGAAACATATTAGTGATTAGCTATAATAACAACATAGTATCAAATATAGAAAACTATAATTTGAATGATGAAAATAATATTTCTATATTAGATAGCAATAGAAGTAGCAATTATTCTATAAAAAATAAGTCACTATTTAGTGAAATTTTCGGTAATATTGGGCAAATTTCACCAAATTAACAGATGAAATATATATTTTTTCTATTCGCTTTATTACTAATAAGTTGCACAACCAAGATTGTTAAAAATACAGAAATCTTTTGCCCATATCAACCTCCGATGTTGATCAAATTTACTTCAGCAAAAAATATTAAGAAATCTGTTATTAGAAATATTAGAGAAGGTAATGATAATATTGTTATATTTAAGTTAGATGATGATAGAGCTTTCAATATAAGAGTAATTGCTGCTAATATAAATGATTGCAACTTTATTGAATCAAATTATGGAGTTGCAGATCCAAATTATGTCCATAGCTTTTGATATTTTATTACTAAGTAAATTATCATAACTCTGATGATGCAGGGAATCAAGGAGTAAAGATAGGGAATAATATATGCAGAATTATTTGAGATAGAAGTTGGGCTATAATCAAGGTAACTTAATATAAATAAGCTTATTGATGCTGCAAATGAAATTGCAATTTTTGTTAGGATATTATATATGCTAAAAAATGATGATATTGGATAAGTACTTTTTTTGGCAATTTTGGCAATTATTGCTGGTGGTACTACTAAATCCGGGCCAGCAAAAAAACCAGTTAAAACACAAATAATGATAAATAAGCTAGCAGTATTTTGATCAATGAAAAATGCTAAAATAAATGAAAATATGCTGCCAAAAATAGCAATAATCCAAATTTTGCCTATTGGATATTTATTAAGAAGATATTTCCATAAAAAAATTGATAATGCTGTAAATATTAGATATGTAGCTAAATATAAACCAATTAGATTTTCCTTATTTAATATGGTTCTTGCATAAAAGATTATATTAGCAGAAGGTAATGCAATTGCAATTGAATTAACTAAATATATAATGCTAAATGTCAAAAATTTTTTATTTCTAAAAACTATAAAAATATTATTTTTAACTGAGCTAATTTGATATTCATTAAATTTTATTTTACTAAAATAAAATAAAGATATCATTGCAATTAGCCCAAAGGATATTGTCATTAATTTATAGTTCTGAATATTTTTTGTAGAATTGTGATCAATGGCAATGTAAGGAGTAATTGCGGCTAAAATTAGCCCAATAACTCCGAAGAATTCCTTAAAGCTATTAATATTAATTCTCTCCTTATCATTCTTTGCAATTAAAGCAGCTATAGATTCATAATTTATTAAAGCAAAATTGAAAAAGATATATGTAAAAGCTAATATTATAATTAGCCAAACCCCGCTTGATAATTTGCTATTAAAATTTGGAGGATTAAATAATGCAAAAAAAAGAAAAATTAAAATTATAATTGAAAATTTAATAATTTTACTGCGCGAGAAATTATTCCTTACTAATAAATTAGAATAATATCCCACAAAAATATCGCTAAATATGTCAATAAATCTAACTATAAATAAGCATGAACCAAGAAATGCTAGTGATAAATCATATTTTGTTGCATAAAAATCACCTATATTAACATATATAGGAAGTCCTATAAATGATAATGTGATTGCTAATATTGAGTATTTTGAAAAATTATTCACTATATGAGAGTAATTGCTTGGTTATTTTAGGATTTGATGAATTTTTGCCAAGCCATATATTTAAAAAATCAATTGCAAAGGTTTTATCATTAATTGAGCTTGTTAATTTATTATTATGATAAAAGCTAATTACGCTATCAATAAAAATAGCTGTCATAATATCATCTTTTTTGATATCTACTAATGATTGATTAAGATATTCACTATATTTGAGCTTAACATTATTGGAAAGTTTTTTTTGTTTGTTAATTTCATCAATAGATGATTCAATGATTCTTTTTTTTGCAATATCTTTTAGATATTTAATTTCAATTGCCGTTTGGTTATCATAAGAAAAAAAAATTCTATTAGACCATAAGTCAATTTCATAAATTTTAATTTTAAATATCTTTAATGAAGATGAAGAAATTTTTTGTAAATTTCTACTGCTAAGGAAGTGATTATCTTTGGCATATATATTTAAATTAAAGACAATAAAAGTAGCAAGAAATATGATAAAATTTAACCTAAAAAATGGCATATAGTTAATATTTATCTTAAATTAATATGTAAATATTTTAATTAGAAATACTATTATATATGTTGTTGAACATATTTGATGTTCTTCTAAGTAAACCACTTTTTTTATTTACATTTTTTTTGATATTATTTCTTAAAAACTTATTACACTGAAAAGAGATCATGCCTAATGAACAGCAATTACCAATACCAAAGATTTCACCACCATAATCGCCACCTTGTGAAGCTATTCTTTTTGGATATCCAATCCTTACATTTTTGAGAAATATATTTGAAATTACTCTATCAATACCAATTATAGAAGATGATCCACCAGTAACTACTATTCCTGATATCATTTCGATATTAATCGAGCTTTTTTCAAGAATATTTTTAATTGCTATAATTACTTCTTCAACTCTTGACTCGATTATATCTTTAAATTCAGCTCTGGTAATTGATATATGATTATTGATAGCATATTGCTTTTCAATTTTAATTAATTCTTTTTGCTCAATTGGTCTGATAATTAGAGAAGAGTTAAGAATTTTAAGTTTTTCTGCAATCTTAAATGGTACATTTAATATTGTTGATATATCTTTTGTAATATTGATTCCTCCCAGATTGATAGAATCTTGATAGATTAATTTAGATTCATTATATATACAAAATGATGTAACATTACTTCCTATATCAATAAATAATGTACGAAGATTCTTTTCATTATTTGTTAGAGCTGAAATTGATGATGCATAACAATCAGAAATATAGCTATTAATTGAAACTTGGCATTTCTTTAAGCATTCTTCTATATTTCGTATTATTACTTTAGGAACAGCAACTATATGAAATTGAGCATTTAATTTTTCACCTTTCATGTAGTAAGGATTATCTACCGGATATGAATTATCAATTCTATATTTTAAAGGTATTAAATGAATAATTTCGTAATTATTCTTAATGTATTTTTTTCTTATTTTGTTAGTAATTGAAACTATATCGCAATTTCTAACGCTATCTGAGGAAATATTAGTCGTAATATTTTCATGAAATGATTTACTATAATTAGCTGAAATATTAACTAATATTTTGCTAATATTGACTCCAGCAATATTTTCTGCCTCTGATATTACGCTAATAAGTGATTTTTGAGCTAATTTCATGTCAGTAATATTGCTGCCAGATAATCCAAGTGCAGCTTTTTGACTATATCCAATAATACGTAAATCAGAATTTTCAATAATTGCTATTAAGCATACTATTTTAGATGTCCCTATATCAAGTGAGGCAAATATATCTTTATTCTTAACTTGTAATAACATTATTATAATTTCCTGCTAAAAAATAATATTAAAAACTATTTTTATAAATTTTTAATTGAAAAAAAATGGCTTTTAATATAAATATATAAGTAAATAAAATATATTTATTATTTAAATTAAATAATAATTAATCAACAAATATCTTGGACAGCAATTTTCTTTAGTAAATATGTTAATTATAATATTTATTATTTCTTAGGCATTAAATCTATTTACTTATAATATCATCAATAATAATTTGAATATTTTGCTTATCGTTCCAGATATTAATATTAATTGTTGCAATAATATCAATTGATAAATTTTTATTATTACTAGTAATTATAGATTCAATAGGCTTACCTTTAATATTAAATATTACGGCAGAATGCGATATTGACTTAAAATTACTTTTACATGATAATATCAGGGATATATGATCGCTATTTTTTCCAATATATTTAAAGTTAACAATTCTTACATCCTTGATTAAAAATTTTGGTTTTGGATTACCAACCCCATATGGCTCTAATTTATTTATCTCGTGAATTAATTCTAAAGAAATATTATCTAAGGATATTGCGCAATCGTATTTTTTAGTAATATTGCTTGTTAAGCGCGCTACGTCGCAACCTACATTATTGCACCAATAATCATAAATAGATTCTAATTTATCATAATTTATTGTAAAACCACCTGCCATTGCATGTCCGCCACCATTTAGTAAAAAATTATTATTACATCCATCAATAATTAGCTTACCAAAATCTATACCATCTATTGATCGACATGAAGCTTTGCCAATATTATCTTTATTGAAAGTGATAATAATAGTTGGCTTATTGTAAAATTCTTTAACTCTTGAGGCAACGATACCTATAATACCTTCATGCCAATTATAAGAATATGCTAGAATAATAGGCTTTTCACTATTATATATATGATGTTTTGAAATAAAATCAAAAGCCTGATTGGTTGCTTCACTCTCTATCCTTTTTCTTTCAATATTATATTCATCTAGCTGAGTTGCAATAATAAAAGATTCATCACGACAATTTGAAGAAAGTAATTTTGAGCCCAGATATGAGCTACCTATACGCCCTCCGGCATTAATTCTTGGACCTATAAGATATCCAAGATGATAGGATGTTAATTTATCAGTAATTTGTGCTTTAGATATTAGTGAATTAATACCTATATTTAATTTCTTATTAATTAATTTAAGACCCTGATAAACAAATGATCTATTTAAATTATCTAATTTCATCACATCACATATTGTTCCAAGTGCTACTAGATCAATATAGTTAAAAATTACAGGCTCCTTAATATTAGTATAAAATAAATTATCTCTTAATTTTTTATTAAGCTCAACAATAAAGAGAAAAACTACCCCAGCAGCACAAAGATTTTTATGAGGAAATGCCTCATTATATGAATTAGGATTTATCACAGCAGCAGCATCTGGATTAATTTTATGTCCAATATGATGGTCAATAATAATTACATCAAGATTTATTTCTTTAGCATATTCAACAACATCATGCGATGCAGCACCACAATCAACAGTAATTATTATATCACAACCATTATCCTTTATTTTTTTAAAAGCATTTTTATTAGGGCCATAACCTTCGGTAACACGATCTGGTATATAAATATCAACGCAAATATTTATCTCAGAAAAAAACTTCTTCAATATTGCACTTGATGTAGCACCGTCAACATCATAGTCGCCAAATATAGTTATTTTTTTCTTTTGAATTATTGACTGATATATAATATTGGCAGCTAATGAAACATTGCTAAGCAATGAAGGATTGGGAAGGTTATTCTTGATTTTAGGATTTAAAAAATTATCAATTTCAGAAATATCAATACCTCTTGCAACAAGAATCTGTGAAAGAAAGTAGGATATTTTAAATTTTTTAGATATTTTTAATACAATATTTTCGTCAAAATCATTAGCCTGCCAATTAATTGAGCTCACTGATTTACAACTCTGCATAATAAATTATAGTGGTAAATTGTCGTGCTTTTTATATGGCTTAACAATCTTTTTTGATTTTAATATATCTAAAGAATTACATATTCTTTTTCTGGTATTTTGAGGTCTGATTACCTCATCTATAAATCCTCTTGATGCAGCAATGAAAGGTGAAGCAAATTTTTCTTTATATTCTTCTACTTTTTGAGTTTTAAGATTTGGATCCTTGCTTTCCTGGCGATATATAATTTCAACAGCACCCTCAGGACCCATTACAGCAATTTCTGCATTGGCCCAAGCGTAATTAATATCACCTTTTAAATGCTTTGAATTCATTACTATATATGCACCGCCATAAGCCTTTCTAGTAATTACAGAAATTTTAGGAACAGTAGCTTCACCATAAGCATATAATAATTTCGCACCATGCTTAATAATACCATTATGCTCCTGATCTGTTCCAGGAAGAAATCCAGGAACATCAATAAATGTAACAATTGGAATATTAAAAGCATCACAAAATCTAATAAAGCGTGCAGCCTTTTCACTAGCTTTTATATCAAGACAGCCAGCTAAATGTAGTGGCTGATTCGCAACAATACCAATAGTTTCACCTCTTAATCTTCCAAATCCAACAATAATATTTTTTGCATATTCTTTTTGAATTTCAAAAAAATCGCCCTCATCTAAAATTTTTTCAACCAATTCCAACATATTATATGGCTGATTTGAGTTTTCAGGAACTAATGTATTAAGAGAAATATCAACCCTATCTGCACTATCATCAGTTTTTATTGAGGGAATTTGAGATTGATTAGATGATGGTAGGAAATTAATTAATCTTCTAACTTGCAATAATGCTTCAATATCATTTTTAAATGTAAGATGAGCAACGCCGCTTTTTTTATGATGAACTGATGCACCACCTAAATCCTCTTGTGATACAACCTCATGCGTCACTGTTTTAACAACATCTGGCCCTGTAACAAACATATAAGAAGAATCTTCAACCATAATTGTAAAGTCAGTAAGAGCAGGAGAGTAAACTGCACCCCCAGCACAGGGACCCATAATAAGTGAAATTTGAGGTATAACTCCACTTGCATCGATATTTCTTTGAAATATTTCACCATATCCTGCCAGTGAATCAACTCCTTCCTGAATTCTTGCTCCACCAGAATCATTAACAGCAATTAGTGGTGCTCCAACCTGTATCGCTTTATCCATAATATTGCAAATTTTTCTTGCATGAGCTTCTCCAAGTGAGCCACCCATTACTGTAAAATCTTGACTATAAACAAATACAAGGCGGCCATTTATAGTTCCACAACCAGTAACAACGCCATCACCAGAATGTCTTTTTTCATCCATGCTAAAGTCATTACAGCGATGCTCAACATATAAGCCAGTTTCTTCAAATGAGTCTGGGTCAAGAAGAACATCAAGTCTTTCACGTGCGGTAAGCCTTCCTTTGGAATGTTGAATATCTATCCTTTTTTGACCACCACCAATTCTAGCTTCTTCTCTCTTAGTATTTAATTTTTTAATAATCTCTGATTGCATCCTATATATTATTTATTTGCTATAATTGTTTCACCACCTATCATTGTTTGGCCAATTTTAGAAATAATATCAATATCTTGAGGTAAATAAATATCCATTCTGCTACCAAATCTTATAATTCCATATTTATCTCCTCGTTCAACATTTTGATCTTCTTCAAGTTCAGATATAATTCTTCGTGCTACCATTCCTGCAACCTGAGTAAATATTATATCCTTCTTATCTTTTGTTTTAAGATGCACAATATTGCGTTCATTTTCATTACTTGCTTCATTAAAATTAGCACTTAAAAATTTGCCGGGTATGTATATAACTTTTTCAATTTTACCTGAATCAGGCAATCTATTAACATGTACATTAAAAACATTAAGAAATATACTTATTTTATTAAATTTCTTTTCTTTAAGGCTTAATTCAATTGGAGCATCAATATTTTTTTCTATTGATGTAACAACGCCATCAGCGGGACTTATTATAGCATTTTTAACATCTGGTATTACTCTATTTGGGTCTCTAAAAAAGAAAATACACCATAATGTTGCTACTAATCCAATAAGACCAAGTGAATCACTTAATAATGATAAAAAAATTGTTGCTAAAGCAAAAATTAAAATAAATTTATATCCTTCTTTATGAATAGGGAATGATACTAATTTAACAGCTTCAATGAAATTTTGCATATCTAAAATTTAAAGTTAAAATAAAAAAAAGATTAATATCAAGTTTATTAATAACAATTAATAATGTAAAAAATAAATTTTTTATTCTTCATTAGCTTTTTGCCATAATTTGTCGATATCTTTTAATGAAGTTTTTTTCTTACTAGATGCACTATTTTCTATAATATCTTCTATTACTTTTCTTTCCGCAATAACTTCTTTAATATTATTTATTGCATCTGGGTTTTTTTGGTAAAATTCAATTAATTGCTGCTGCTGACCTGGATATTGTGCCATAATTTTTTGGAATTCCTGGGTAATATCTTCTTGTTTTATCTCAATATTTAATTTGGAAGAGATATTAGATATAATATAGCCAGCAGTAACTATTCTGGTTGCAATTTCTCTTTTTTTAGATTTTTCTTTATTTAACTCCTTTTCATTTTTTAATAAATTGGGGTTACTTTCAATTTGCTTTTTAGTATCTTCAAATAGCATTTTAAATTGTTCTTCAACTACAGATTCTGGTAGCAAGAATGAATATTTCTTAATAAATAGATCATATAATTCCTTTTTAAATAAATTATTTGAAGTAGTTTTATAACTTTCTGTTAAGTGTTTAGTTATATTTTCTTTAAGCTCGGTAATATTTTTAAGACCAAATTTTTCGCTAATAAATTTATCATTGAGTTCAACTTTCTTAGGAATTAAAACATGATTTATTTTAACTATAAATTTTGCAGACTTTCCTTGAAATTCAATTTTTTGATAATTTTTAGGAAATTTAACTTTAACCGTAACTTCATCATCCTGTTTTTTACCAATTAACTGATCTTCAAAATTATCAATAAAACTTTTAGACCCTAATATTAGTTGAAATCCATTATCCGACCCACCTTCAAATTGTTCATTATCTATATAGCCTTTATAGTCAATATTAACAGCATCATATTTTTTTGCTTTATATGATTTTTCTTGCTTTTCATATTCAGAGTAGCTGTTTATTAATTTATCAATATGTTCATTAATATCAGATTCAGTAATATCAGGATTGCGATATGTTAATTTAATTTTGTCATAATTAATTTCTGGAATATTTGGAAATAATTCAAGATTAGCTATAAATATCAAATCATCATCAATTTTGCACTGATTAATATTAATGCTTGGTCTAAATGCAATTTTAATAGATTCATCTTTTATTAATTTTGATATTGCATCATTAATAATCACCTGAGATTCCTCATGTAATATTGATTGGCCATATTTTTCAATAATTATATCATAAGGGACATTACCTTTTCTGAAGCCCTTTAGATTAATTTTTGGTTTTAACTCTTCTATTTTACTATTGATTTTTTTTTGTATAATAGCTTTATCAATAGTGATTTCATATTGGCATTTAAGATTTTCTTCTGAGGTTTTTTTAAATTGAAATTCCATTTTATATATAATTTGGTGCGGACGGAGGGACTTGAACCCACAAACCTTGCGGCGCTAGATCCTAAGTCTAGTGCGTCTACCAATTCCGCCACGTCCGCATAATGTTAGGTATTTTGCAGCTTACTATCTGACTTTGTAACACAGATATATGTTCTTTTTTTATGAAGAGATTTTATGAATTTAACAAATCCAGACTCTTTTGCATAAATTGTATGATCTTTTCCTATGCCAGTATTATCGCCAGAATGCCATTTAGTACCTCTTTGTCGTGCAATAATTGAACCAGATTCAACATATTCACCACCAAATTTTTTAATTCCCAGCCTACGACCTGCGGAATCACGACCGTTTTTGGAGCTTCCTCCCGCCTTTTTAGTTGCCATCTTATAATTTAGTTAATTGATAATATTTTTATTAATGATTTCATCTGACGATGACCATTTTTCCTTCTTGAATTTTTTCTTCGTCTTTTTTTGAAAATGATTACTTTGTCGTCTTTAAAGTTTTTACAAATTTCAATTTCAACTGTTGAGTCTTTAATATATGGTTCTCCGATAACTGATTTATTTTTTAAATCTCTTTTTAGTAGAACCTTATCAATTTTAAGTTTATCACCAACATTTCCGGATAATTTTTCAACAATGATTTTTTGATTCAGAGAAACATTATATTGTTTCCCGCCAGTTTCAATTACAGCAAGCATTATTTATGTTATAATTAATATTAAAACAATAAATTTATATTGCGATCTATAAATTGTCAATATTTATTAAGATGTTATAAATTTTATTATTCTAGAATTTTTTATCAAATATAATATTAGCTCCTAATATATTATATTTATATTTATTTTCATCTATTCTAGCTCTTGTAAAATCAATAGCAAAATTTTTATTTATTTGATATCCTAGACTAAACTGAATTATATCAGTATTAGTTTTTAGTTTATTATTATCATTATTTATCTCAATATCCTTTTGATTTAGAGTTATACTTGTTGTCCAGCTACTATATTTGGCCTGTATTGCAAATGTCTTATATAATGCATCACTTTTATTATAACCATGTAAATTATCTATTAGCGCAATTTCAAATAATGGTTTTATAGTAGTATTTTCTGTTAAATTATATATATATTGAGATGATATCAAATATCCTTTTTCAGTTTTATTACCATTAGCATCTGCACTACTGCTTCTATATGCAATATTATAGAACAAATTATTTATGTTAAGAAAATTCTGTCCTTCAATATCTATCATGTATGATGATAAGAAATTAGCATTTCCTGGAATTGATTTATCATCATCTGCCCTGCCCCTTTTATTTATAGCAGATTTACTCAATAATGTTGTGTCATTTATAAAAGATGATAAGGTAATTTTACTATTTTCTAGTAATGCAGAAATTTGAGCTCCAATTTTTTCTCTAACATTATATTCCTCACTAAATTGTGAACTATAAATACCAATTCTATTATTTTTATACCATAAATTACCAAAATTTGGGTTATATTTACCTATTTTAAATTCAAGATCCTCATTTGAATATTGAAAGTTTAATTCTTCAACTATTAATGAATTATTAAAAAAATTGAACTCTCTATTGTTGTTTGCAATGTTATGATATGGCTGATATTGTTGCTCTATATTGCTATAAAATTGTGCATCTGGAAAGAACTCAATATTTGTATTTAATTGCATATTATTATTAAATTTAAATTTTGTATCTGACTTAGCAAAGAAATATGAATTAAATTTTTTAATTTTTTGATGATCCTTACTAATATAGTCGCTATGATTTAAAATTAATAGATTTGATGAAATTTCAGGTGATAGAAGTGATTTAGCATTAGCATTTGATGCTATAATTATTAATGTTAATGATTGTATTATAATTTTTTTCATAATTCAATTAAATTGGTAATATAACTGTAACTGATGTTCCTATATTTATTTCACTATCAATATATAACTTACCAGCATGTAATTCTATAAAATGTTGAGATAAATATAAACCAATACCAGTTCCCGCAACAGATAATGTATTTTTTGCACGATAAAACTTTTTGCCAATATTTTTTAAATCAGACTTAGGAATTCCAATACCTTTATCAATAAATTTTAATGCTACATATTTACTATTACATTTTGCAATAACTTTAATTATACTATCATTTTTAGAATATTTTATAGCATTAGATAAGATATTGTTAAATGAATGATCAAGTAATTTTGGATCAGCTTTATAGCTTAGTGGCAGAGAATCTATTTTAGTAATAATTTTAATTTTTTTATTTTCTGCTAAATTGATATTTTTATTAATGATATCGGTGATAAATTCCTTTAAGTTAATTTGTTCAATTTCAAGAGATATTTTACCTTGTCCACTCTCCATTTTGGCTAAATTAAGGGTGCTTGTAATAAGTCCATTCATTCTTTCAATGCCAACCTTTATTCTTGATAGATATTTAATAATAGCTGGGTCATTAGTTGTTTTTACAATTTTTCTATGTAGCACCTCTCTTGTTCCATCTATAATTTGTAATGGCGTTTTAAATTCATGAGATACTAGTGCCACAAATTCATTTTGCATTCTTCTCATTTCTTGCTCTTTTTTTAATGCTTGTTTAAGCTCCATTGTTTTTTCCATCAATGCATGATTTCCAACCATAACTTTTTCAATTGATACAGAGCGATCAAAGGCAATTGAAATCTGATCGGCAATAATTTCTATGGCCTCAATTTCATCTGCAAGCCAATTTCTTGGCTGAGATTGATGCAAATATATTCCTCCATTAATCTTTTTATTAAATAATGTTGTAACACATATCATTGCACCAATATTAAACTTATTAGTTATTTTTGATATAGAGTTAAAATTGCTATCATTCTTAACATTATTAATAGCACATACAAAGCTTTCATCATCATTTTGAATAAATTTTTTACAAAAATGATTCTGAAAATTAATATATTTTGTTAATAATCTGATGTTATCATCATTATGAATTCCCTGAAATAATGGTGTTGATTCAATCCGATCATATTCAGTAACAAAATTTGTTTGCGAATTTCTATAATCATGAATAATGCATCGATCTATTTGAAAATTGTCACATAATTCTTTGGCAATTTTGTAAGAAACCTCACTTATTGGTAAATCAGATATCATGAAGGATGATATTTTTCTAAGTAATCTTTCATTTCTTAATGTTCTTTCCATATTTTTAAGCAAATCTTCATTGCTTGCATGATAGTGATCTTTTTTGTAGCTTGTAACTTTATATTCATCATTGTTAATTTCTCTAAATGTAAAAATAGCATGTCTTCTGCCAAGTTTATCAATATATTTTTTTGGTATAAAATCAATTTTAAATTTTTTTGAATCTGTTTTTGTATTATAATTGTTAATTTCAACAATAATAGTACAAGGATGAAAATCCTTAAGATCTCTTATAAGTCTAAAATGCTCAACCTGACTTTCAGAAGAATAGTCAATATCAAATTCTTGTAATAAAAAATCATAGCTTTTCCCTAATATTTTATTTTTCTTAAGCTTAAAAATAGTTTCGAATTTTTTATTACAGTCTATAATAGAATAGTAATTTGGATTTTTTATTTTTGACTGACACAAGAAGGCAGCATCTTTACAACCACTTAACTCACTAATAATTGATTTAAAAAATTCATTATTATTACAATCATTATTTTCTATCTTATGTAAATCAGAAACAGTTATATGTCTTTCATGATAATGATTACTATTTGATAAAACTAATTTGTCCATCTATTGAGCATATGAATTAAAATATAAATTTATAGATATTTATAATTAAATTGAAGTAAATAATTTTTATTATTAGTCGCGTTATAATATAATTTATGCATTATAATGATTAATTTGGTAATATCTCTTAAGCTACTTCTTTTTTTTATTGTTTTTTGCTCTTGTCTTTTTTGGATTATTTTTCTTTTTTTCGATTATTTCTGCTATAATATGAACAGATCGATCAAGACCTATATTTAAAATATCGTCATCTTTTACAGAATAAAAACCCTTATTCCACATTAAATATGGTCCATATGGACCAATATTAGCAATTATTTTACTACCATCTTCAGGATGATAACCAACCTCTCTAGGTAGAGATAATAATTTAGAAGCTTGCTGAATAGAAAGCTCTTCAATGTTAATGTTCTTTGGAATTGATACCCTTTTTGGCTTCTTAGATTTCCTATCTTTTTTATCATCTAATTCAGTATTACTTTGCAACTCAAGATATGGACCATATGGGCCAATTTTCAATTCAATATCATACCCTGTATTTAAGTCTTTCCCAATAATTTTTGAATCACTACTAAAATTAGTATTACTATCTTGTGGATCATGATTATATATTTTTCTGGCATTTTTACAATTAGGGTAATTGCTACAGCCAATAAAAGATCCAAATTTTCCGATACGCAAAGATAATCTTCCGTCTTTACACTTGTTACAACTATTTTTTATATTAGAATTTTCATCGACACCAAGAATTTTTGAGCATATTATATTGTCTAATTTTAATAAAATATCTTGAAACGTTTCTTTGGAAATTTGCTCAACATTATTATAAAATTCATTCCAAAATTTAGCTAAGAATATTTTCCAATCAATGTCGCCGTTGGATATGTGATCAAGCTCATCTTCAAGATTAGCAGTATAGCCATATTCAACATATTTTGAAAAAAATTCTTTAAGAAATGTAGTTACAATTCTACCCCTTTCTTCTGGATGAAATCTTCTTTTTTCAATATTAACATATCCTCTATCTTGAATAACAGAAATAATTGAGGCATATGTCGAAGGTCTACCAATGCCTAATTCTTCCATCTTCTTAATTAGACTTGCTTCTGAATATCGTGGTGCTGGCTCTGTAAAATGCTGAGATTCCTCAATATTTTTAACTGATAATGTCTCATTTTCCTTTAAAACAGGAAGTATTTGCTTGTTATCATCATCATTAATGTCGTCATTGCCTTCACTATATATTTTTAAAAAACCATCAAATTTAATTTGTGATCCAGTTGCTCTTAACTTAGCTTTATCATCTTGACAAGATATATTCACTGACATTTGATCATAAATTGCATTAGACATTTGAGATGATATAGTCCTTTTCCAAATTAAATCATACAGTTTAAACTGATCATCATCAAGATAATTTCTAATTGATGATGGATCAAGTGTTAATTCTGTTGGCCTAATAGCCTCGTGTGCTTCTTGTGCATTTTTAACTTTTGACTTAAATATATTTATTGATTCGGATAAATATTGCCTTCCATATAATTTTAAAATTTTATCTCTTACTAATTGAACTATTTCCTTAGATATTTCTATGGAGTCAGTTCTCATATAAGTAATTAATCCTTGATTTACTGAATTAACCTCAATTCCTTCATATAATTTTTGCGCAATGGTCATGGTTTTTTTTGCACTAAATCCAAGTTTTCTTGCTGCTTCTTGCTGCATTAATGATGTTGAAAAAGGAGATTGTGGCCTCTTATTAATGTCCTTTCTTGCAATTGAATCAACATGATATTGTTTGGATGATAAGTCATTCTTAATGCTAATTGCTTGCTCCTTGGATGCTATGGAGAATTTTTCAATTTTTTTATTGTTAAATTCTACTAAATTTGCATAGAAACTATTATGGGAAGTATTATTAAACAAGGCCTTGATAGACCAATATTCTTGCGATATAAAAGCATCAATTTCATCTTCTCTATCACATATTAATCTTAAAGCAACAGATTGAACTCTACCAGCAGATTTACTTCCTGGTAATTTTCTCCAGAGAACTGGCGATAGATTAAATCCAACAAGATAGTCTAATGCACGTCTTGCTTGCTGGGCATTAACAAGATCCATGTTAATAGCTCTAGGATTATTGATTGCATCAGTAACAGCTTTCTTAGTTATTGAATGAAAAACTACGCGTTCAACTTTAACACTAGAATTAAGAGCTTTTCTTTTTATTAATGTTTCATATACATGCCAAGCAATAGATTCTCCTTCCCTATCTGGATCAGGTGCAAGAATTAATTTTGAACATTTTTTTGCCTTGCTAATAATATCAGCGACATGTTTTTTTGATTTTGCTGATACTTCATATTTAATATTAAAATTATTATCAGTTTCAACAGATCCATTTTTGCTTGGAATTTCTCTAATATGTCCAAAAGATGGAGCTACAATATATTGTTTGCCAAGATATTTTGCTATAGTCTTGGCTTTTGCCGGAGATTCTACAATTACTAGATTAGTCATTTGTAATTATGTTTTATACGTTTCTTCTAACTATTCTTCCTTTTGTTAGATCGTAGGTTGTCATTTCAACTTCAACTTTGTCTCCTTTTAAAATTCTTATCTTGTTTTTTCTTATTTTACCAGAGGCATGCGCTGTAATAATGTGACTATTTTCTAGCTCAACTCTAAAAATTGTATTGGGCAAAACCTCAACAACTATACCATTCATAGTGAGCAGATCTTCTTTAGACATAAGTTTAATAATTTTACTTGAGTTTATTATTGTACTTAATTTAATATAAAACTAAGTAATTTATCATTACAACTATTTTTTAAAAATAAACTTGTATTTTAAAGGATATTTAATTAATATTACGAATATATAACATATTTTTAGAAAAATTAACTATTTAGTAATGCGTAATTAAGTATTAATATTAAATATTAAACTATAAGTTAAACTGCAATAAATCACACATTTAAATTTCCAGTGAAAAAATTTTCTACAATATCATCAAATGCAGCATATCTTCCGATTATAAATATTGATACAGATATGATCATTCCTAAGCAATTTCTTACAACTATAGCTAGATCCGGATTGGGTAAAAATCTTTTTTTTGAAATGAGATATGATGATAATGGAAATCCATGCAAAGATTTCATACTTAATAAAAAAGAATATGCTAATACTAAAATTTTAATATCAGGTGCTAATTTTGGTTGTGGTTCCAGCAGAGAGCATGCACCTTGGTCTTTGCTTGATTTTGGTATCAGAGTTATAATTGCTCCTTCATTCGCTGATATTTTTTATAATAATTGCTTTAAAAATTCTATTTTACCAATAATCTTGCCACAAAATATTATCAACATAATTGGAGAACTATCTAACGATCCTTCATTAATTTTTAATGTTGACCTTTACAAGCAGGAGATACAATATAATAATGAAATTATTAATTTTGATATTTTAAGTGACCGCAAGCAATCTATGATTAATGGTTATGATGATATATCATTAACACTTAAAAAAGAAGCTCTCATAAGTGAATATGAGAAAAAAAGAAGTAAACTTTATTCATGGTTAAATTAAATCAATAAATTATGACAATATTACAAGGAAAAAAAGGTCTAATAATGGGTGTTGCTAATAATAGATCAATTGCATATGGTATTGCCCAGGAGGCAAAAAAATATGGTGCTGATCTTGCATTTACCTATCAGGGAGAAGCTTTAAAAAAAAGAGTTGAACCAATTGCTGATTCATTTGGTAGTAATATTGTATTACCATGCGATGTTACAGATGACAACTCTATTGAGCAATTATTTACCAAAATTGAAGAAGAATGGGGTAAGCTCGATTTTATTGTTCATGCAATTGCATATTCTAACAAGGATGAGCTAAGAGGTAAATATCTTGATACATCGTCTGATAATTTTTTTAATACAATGAATATTTCAGCTTTTTCTCTTGTTAAAGTTGCAAAGGCTGGTGAATATCTCCTCAAGAAATCTGATTCAGGAAGCATAATAACATTAAGCTATTATGGTTCAGAAAAAGTTATGCCTCACTATAATGTAATGGGTGTTGCTAAAGCTGCATTAGAGGCAAGTGTAAGATATTTGGCAATGGATATGGGGAAAGACAATATAAGAGTTAATTCAATTTCAGCTGGGCCTGTAAAAACTTTAGCTGCAAGTGGTATTGGAGATTTTAAATTAATTTTCAAATGGAATGAATATAATGCCCCATTGCGACGCAATGTATCACTTGAAGAGGTTGGTGGGTCTGCAGTTTTTTTACTTTCTGATTTAGCTGGTGGAGTTACAGGTGAAAATTTACATGTTGATGCCGGATATCATGTTGTTGGCATGAAAGCTCCCGATGCTCCAGATATTAGTATTGTCAAGGATCAAAATGCAGATTGATTATACGCCCTTTTTAATAATTATATCATCTCCTTCAGGAGCTGGAAAGACAACGATTTGCAAAAAAATAATTGACAATGATCCTTCAATAATCATGTCTATCTCTTCAACAACCCGTGCGAAGAGACCTAATGAAATAAATGGCAAGGATTATAATTTCATTAGCCAAAGCAAATTTGATGAATTAAAATCTAATGACGAGTTTCTAGAAGATGCAATAGTCTTTGATAATAAATATGGAACATTAAGATCTATGGTTGAAGACTGTCTTGTACAAAATAAATCTGTATTATTTGATATAGATTGGCAAGGCGCAAGACAAATAAAAGAAAAATATTCGCCCAAAAATATTTTATCAATTTTTATTTTACCACCATCAATTGATGAGCTAAATCAAAGATTAAAAAATCGTGCTCAAGATGATCATGAAACAGTTGCCAAGAGAATGAAAGGCGCTCTTTCTGAAATTGAGCATTTTAATGAATATGATTATGTATTAATTAATGACGATATTAATCAAACATATGATAACATATCAATTATTATTGAGGCTAAGAAATTATCACTAATTAATTTAGAAGGATTTACTAATTTACTTAAAAACACTAATTGAAATTATGCTATTAGCTATTGATATTGGCAATACAAAAATATCTATAGGCATTTTTAAGAATAACAAAATAATATTCAAAGGATCTATAGATACAATTGTAAAAAACAACTATGATAATATAGCTATCGATATTATAGATCTATTTATTTCTAGTAATCTTGATTATTCTAAAATTAATAATGCAATATTTTCATCTGTAGTTCCTGATATTAACAATAATTTAACTTTAGCTTTAAAAAAAATTTTTGAATATAAAATCAAAATTATCCAAATTGGTAAAGATATAAATATCAATATTGAAAATTGCACAGTTAATCCAAGTGAAGTTGGTCATGATAGATTGGTTAATTCTGCTGCTGCAGTTAAAATGTTTAATAATAATATTATAATTATAGATTTTGGTACTGCTATAACAGTTGATATAATTAATAGTAATAGTCAATATATTGGTGGTTTAATAATGCCTGGAATTAATTTATCTCTTAATGCTCTGCATAATAATACTGCAAAGTTGCCAAATATAAAATTTGCCATGCCAAAGGAAATTATTGGAAATTCCACTAAATCAGCGATATTATCTGGCATATATTTTAGCAATTATTTTGCTATAAAAAATATAATATCAGCTATATCCAGCAATTTATCATGCAATATGAAGATAATATTTACTGGAGGTTGTAGTATAATTTATAAAAATCTTATTGATGAAATAAATGGCTATTACGAACCAGACTTGTGCCTTAAGGGCCTTAATATAATATATAATGATAATTTATGAATCTTAATTTAATAAAATATAAGGATGACTTTCTTTTTATTCCACTAGGAGGTTCTAATGAGATTGGAATGAATCTAAACTTATATCATTATAAAGGTAAGTGGCTTATGGTTGATTGTGGAGTTGGTTTCGCATATGACTCTCCAGGAATCGACATGATGACTCCGGATATTTCATTTATTAAAAATATTAAAAAAGATCTTTTGGCAATAATTATTACGCATATTCACGAAGATCATATAGGTGCAATTCAATATTTATGGAATGATATAGGGGTTGATGTTTATACAACTGAGCTTGCAAAAAATTTTCTTTTAACAAAATTGGTAGAATTTGATTTACATAAAAAGATACCAATTAAAATTGTTAACTCAAAAAAGGATCTTAAATTAGGACCATTTAATATTGAATTTCTTGGATTAACACACTCAGTACCAGAAATGCAGGCCTTATATATAAAAACTAATCAAGGCAATATACTACATACTGGCGATTGGAAATTTGACCCAAACCCTGTTATTGGCGAGATATCACAAAAAGATAAAATTAATCAATATGGTATAGATAAAAAAATAGATGCAATCATTTGCGATTCAACTAATGCTACAACAGAAGGTCATTCAAAATCTGAAGGAGAGCTTTACTATTCATTGAAGAAAATTATTGCAAATCGTAAGGGATTAATTGGAGTAACAACATTTGCATCAAATATTGCAAGAATAAGTACAATTGCAAGAATTGCTGATGAAGTAAATAGAAAAATAGTCTTGGCAGGCTTTTCCTTAAGAAGATTATATGAAGTAGGAAAAAAGAGTGGCTATTTTAAGGATAATAACAATATTATATCCGATAAGGAAATTAAGTTTTATGATAAAAATGAGATATTAATAATTTGTACAGGTTGCCAAGGAGAGCCACTGGCAGCTACCAGAAAAATTGCTAATGATTGTCATCCAACAATAAGATTTAGCAAAGGTGATTTAATGATTTTTTCGTCAAAAATTATACCTGGCAATGAAAAGAAAATATATGAAGTTTATGATATATTTGCCAAAAGACAAATAGATGTTATTACTGAGAAAGATCATTTTGTACATGTATCTGGTCATCCTTATAAAGACGAACTAATTGAAATGTATCAAATTGCTCAGCCAAAAATTGCAATACCAGTTCATGGTGAATTTATACATACTAAAGTTAATGCAGAAATTGCTAAAAGTCAAAATGTTGAGAAAACAATACAACCAGAAAATGGCATGGTTATTAAAATTGACTTTAAGGAACCAAAAAAATCATCGCAAATTGGATCTGTAATATCCGGATATCTGGGAGTAGATGGAAAAAATTTAATAAGTCTTGATAGTTTAATTATTAAACAAAGAAGAAAGTTAGCCTATGCTGGAATTGTTGTAATTTCAGCAAATTTAAATAAGTCGCTAAAATTATTAGATAAACCATATGTTAAGGCTTTTGGTTCATATGATATTGAACAAGAATTTGTAGAAGATATGATTATTGACGAAATAACTAAAATTATAAAAAATTTCTCAAGATCAAATGGTAATAGTAAGTTTAATTTTATTAAGAAAATTGGATCAAGTCAATATAATAAAATATCTAACCAAATAGAAAAAGCCATTTTAGTTGCAATTAATAAAATATTTAAGGATATAATGGGAAAAAAACCATTTTGCGATATTAAAATATGGATTTCATAATTTAAATAATGATAGAACCTCAATATAAAATAATAGCAGACCATATAAGATCATCATCATTTCTGATATTAGACGGAGTTATACCTGGAAATGAAGGAAGATCATATGTTCTTCGAAGGATATTAAGGCGTTCAATGCTTCAAATTCATAAATTAGGCATTAAAAGACCAATTATGCATCATTTTGTTGAGATATTGGCGCAAAATATGAAAGTACAATATCCAGAGCTAGAAAATAAAAAACAGCATATAGCAAGCATTATAGAAGCTGAAGAGTTAAAATTTTGCGAAACATTAAATAAGGGCTTAAAAATACTTAATGAAGAAATAGCTAATAATAAAAGCGATATTTTTTCTGGCGTAATTGCTTTTAAGCTATATGATACATATGGCTTTCCTTTAGACTTAACTCAAGACATTGTTAGTGAATATAATAAGAAAATAAACATTGACGAATTTGATCATGAGATGTTGCTACAAAAGAATAGAGCAAAAAGAAATATGGCAAATATTAATGATAATGATTTGCAGGAATATTTCACAAATATAGAAAAAAAAGTTGGCTCAACAATATTTACTGGATATGATAGCAATATTGAAAAGGCGGTAATATTAGATATTGGACAAGTTAGTAATTTAAAATATATAATTCTTAACAAAACCCCATTTTATGCAACTTCTGGTGGTCAAAGAGGGGATAAAGGATATATTTGCAATGAAAGTCCAGAAGAAATTAATAATAACAATGAATTATGCAAAGTTAGTGAGGTTCTAAAATTTTCAAATAACTTATATATTCATATTATTTCTAATAATTGTGACAATTTTAAGATCGGACAAGATATATTCGCTGTGATTGATCCAATTAACAGACAATATTTAGCTCAAGGACATTCCGCAACTCATTTATTGCATAATGCATTAAAAATAGTCATTGATAAAAATATAGGTCAAAAAGGTTCTGCAATTGAGTCGCAGCATTTTACATTCGACTATAATTACAATAAAGCTCTTACTAATGATCAAATATATAATATAGAAGATTTAGTAAATTCATATATAAGACAAAATCACAAAGTCAAAACTAGCATAATGGATATTAATAAAGCTATTAATAAAGGCGCTATCGCTATGTTTGACTCACAATATGAAAGTCAAGTTAGGGTTCTTGAAATTGGCCCATCTATAGAATTATGCGGTGGAACACATGTTAATAGTACTGGAAATATTGGCATTTTTAAGATAATATCAGATGCCTCAATAGCATCTGGAACTAGAAGAATTACAGCTAAAATTGGATATAATGCATTTAAATATCTAAGATCACAAGATATAAAGACTCAGTCACTTGAAAAATCGCTAAATATTGAATCTATCAATGATAAAACATTACAAGAGCAAAATAACCCAAAATCTGGCTATATTGAAAATAATTCTATTCAAGGTAATTATATAAATAATCATGATTTTGAAAAAGATTTAGAACAAATATACTCACAAAAAGGTAGATCACTAATTAAGATAATAAGGGATCAAGAAAAAGAGATTAAGTCTTTAAAGCATGAAATCTATATATCTCAAATTTTATCTCAAGACGTAAAATCAATATCTAATATAAATTTATTAATATATAAATTTGATAATATTGAGGCAAAAGATATTAGAAATATATCAAATAAAGTTGCTACTAATAAAAAATTTACAAAATCAACAATTATTATTCTATATAGCATATGCAATAATAAGATAACTATTTCAGTTAGAATTTCTGATGATCTTACATCTAAAATGAGGGCTAATGATATATTTAATATTATTTCACAAGATATTAATGCTAAAGGAGGTGGAGCTGAAATTAATTTTGCAATGGGTGGGGGGAGTAATTCAAAAGGTATTGATCAAGCTCTTAATAAGTTAATAAATTATTTAAATAATGTCTCATAAATATTTTGGTACCGATGGAATAAGAGGAAAAGCAAACCAACATCCAATGACTGCTGAGTTTTCGCTAAAAATTGGAATGGCAATTGGGGCTAAATTTATTAATAAAGAATATAAAAATAGAGTAGTAATTGGAAAAGATACAAGACTATCTGGCTATATTATTGAATCTGCTCTTACTTCTGGATTAACAGCAATTGGCATGGATGTTTTTCTAGTTGGACCAACACCAACTCCTGCTATCTCAATGTTAACAAAATCAATGAGGGCTGATATTGGTATTATGATTTCTGCATCACATAATCCATATTATGATAATGGCATAAAAATATTTAATAATGATGGTTCAAAATTAAGTGATGATGATCAATATGATATAGAGAAATATATAGACTCAAATCTTGATAAATATCTTGCTAAGTCAAATGAGCTTGGCAGAGCTATTAGAATTGAAGATGCAAATAATCGTTATATAGAATTTGTAAAGAGTACATTTTTAAGAAATTTATCATTAAAAAATTTAAAAATTATAATAGATTGCGCTAATGGAGCTGCTTATAAAGTTGCTCCTCAAATATTATGGGAACTTGGTGCAGATGTAATAGCTATAAATAATAAACCAGATGGCTATAATATTAATCATAATTGTGGCTCAACTAATATTAGTAATTTATCACAAGCTGTAATTGATAATAATGCCGATATAGGCATTGCTCTTGATGGCGATGCAGATAGATTAGCGGTTGTTGATGAGAATGGGTCTCAAATTAGTGGAGATAAATTAATTGCTATTATTTCTGAAAGATTACATGATGAAGGAAAGCTTAATAGAGATATTGTGGTTGCAACTCAAATGTCTAATATGGCATTAGAAGAATATCTTAATTATAGAGGCATATCATTAATTAGAGCTAATGTTGGTGACAGGAATGTGGTAAATGAAATGAAAAAATGTCAATCAAATTTTGGAGGAGAGCAATCCGGACATATGATATTATCAGATTATTCAATAACTGGTGATGCGCTAGTTGCTGCACTAAAAATATTAGAGTTTATGATTGTTTCAAAGGCTAAATCTAGTAAAATTAACAATATTTTTATACCCTACCCTCAAAAATTAATTAATATCTCATATGATAAAAAAGATAACAACCCCTTAGATATTATAGAATTCAGGGAATATATTAATTCTCAAAATAGTAAGTTAGCTGAAAATGGTAGAATTTTTGCCAGAAAGTCTGGCACAGAAAATTTAATAAGAATATTAGTTGAATGTAAAAGTGATAGAGCCTTGAATGAAATATGCCACAAAATTAATAAATACATTAAAAAATTACTATAAGAAAAATATATTAAATTAATCATTATAATTAAATTAATAAAAACATGTCACACAGATTCAAAAATTGTAAAGTTAAAGCTTTCTCTGTTACTAATATTGCAATAACCTTAATTGTTATCTCGCTTTCAACTGCTGCCTATTTAAATGTAAATAAAATAGTTAATGCAGCACAAAGTACTGCCAATAGTTGGAAGAGTGCATCTAATATTTCTGGCACTGGCCAAACATGTAGCACAAATGTCACAAGAATTAATAATCCAGATTTTTTTTATCGCTTTGGAAGTTATAGTAGCTTAAGAACGTTGACTCTTGATAATTGGACATTATCAGTCAATTCATCTTATTATAGCAATGAAGGTCTTGCTTCAATATTAGTGTCTCCGAATAATTTTACATTTTATGGTCAAGATGGTGAAAATGGGTGTTGTACCACAACAACAAAGAGAGTATTGGGCACGACATCCACTACTCCAACAATAACTATTGAAATGGATAAGCAATATTTTATTTCAGAAATTGAATGGTTTGGAGTAAAAAGCATGCATCAAGCGTATAGAAATGCAAAAGATGTTATTGCAGAAGGTTCTAATGACAATTCCAGCTGGACAAATTTACTATCATTCCAGGTTCCAAATGAAGCAGATTGGAATATTGCTGAAAAATATACATTATCAAATCCTGGAAGTTATCAATATATAAGATTTAGAATTACTTCCAATTGGGGCGCTATAGGAACCACTAAGGTTTCAGCTATATATTTATATCAAAATGAAACTATCTGTAACTAATGTTACAGCATTCATTTTATTTAAGTAATTTAATTAATATTGTATCTGTACTTTTACCTTATTAACTAAATTAACCATTACAGCCTTTGCTTGAGATAATATATTTTCTGGTTGCTTAGTTTCTTTTTTGTCATCTATTGGCAATATAAATCCTTTTTTATTGCAATATGATTCTAATGCTGAATAAATAACTAAATTAACAATTTTTTCTTCCTTACCTTGGCAAAATTCTCTAATTTTACAAGAGGTAAGATTTTTTGCAATTATGTCTATAACATCAATATCTAATGATTTAAATTTAGAATTTTTAGTTGAAATGTAATTTGCAAAATTGATAATATCTGCGAAATTTTCCTTTTTAAAAATATCTGAATCCTTAGTAAAATTTTTTACAATATCTTTTATTAACCAGAGCATAAAGTATTTTAATATTTACATTGCATATTTAACACATTCTTTTTTGAAGTAGTTTTTTACTTTTTGTGGTGTTTTTTGTATTTTGAATAGATAACTTTTTAAGTGATATCTAAGTTGATCATTTGT
>JAUROA010000007.1 GCA_030835745.1 Alphaproteobacteria bacterium | reverse complement strand
AGTACGAGAGGACCGGGATGGACGAACCTCTGGTGCACCAGTTGTCGTGCCAACGGCACAGCTGGGTAGCTAAGTTCGGAGAGGATAACCGCTGAAAGCATCTAAGCGGGAAGCCAACCTCAAAACTAATTTTCCCCATTAGGGTCGTTGAAGACTACGACGTTGATAGGCTGGGTGTGTAAGTACAGTAATGTATTCAGCTAACCAGTACTAATAACCCGATTGGCTTATTTATGACTTATGTGTGGTATTAAATTATACCATATTTAAGCAAAACACTATCTTGCAGTATTACTAGTTATCTATTCACGATTTTGCTCACTTAATGCTTGGTGACGATAGCGGTGTGGAAACACCCGATTACATTCCGAACTCGCAGGTGAAACGCATGATCGCGCCGATGGTAGTTAATCGTTAGGGTTAGCGAGAGCAGGTTATCGCCAAGCTTTAAGTGAGCAAAATTTCTTAAATTTTTCTATAAATCCTTTATATATTAAACTCTTCATATTTTAGGGTAAAATGACAGATAAAATAAAGAAACCCGAACTACTTCTTCCTGCTGGCAATCTTACTCGTCTAAAAACTGCAATTCTTTATGGTGCTGACGCTGTATATTTAGGAACGCCGGATATGTCCTTAAGAACAAAATCTTCTTTCACATTAGAAGATGTTATTACAGGGGTTAAATATGCCCATGATCACTCAAAAAAAGTATATTTGACACTAAATTTATTTTCTCATAATAAAGATATTGAAAAATTGCCACAATTTCTTGATACTGTAAAAAAAGTCAAGCCAGATGGTCTTATTATATCTGATCCAGGCATATTTAGTTATGTTAAAAAACATTATCCTGAATTAGAATTACATATTTCAACACAAGCAAATGTATGTTCATGGCTTACTGTAGATTTTTGGGAGCAGCAAGGCGCTTCACTTGTTGTTATGGCCAGAGAAGTATCATTTGATGAATTAGCAGAAGTTCGTAAAAAATGCCCTAATATTAAACTTGAAACATTCATACATGGATCAATGTGTATGACATATTCAGGAAGATGTCTCTTATCTAATTTTTTAGCAGAAAGAGGAGCTAATCAAGGAAGTTGTGCTCATTCATGTAGATGGGGCTACAAATTAAAAATAAAGCTTAAAGATAATAGCGAGCATGAAATTGAGATTAATCAAGATAATAAAGAATTATTTGACTTTTTTTTAGAAGAAGAAATCAGGCCAGGGCAATTACTACCTTTTGAAGAAGATGTCAGTGGATCTTTTATTTTAAATGCCAAAGATTTATGTCTATTACCTAAAATTGACCAATATATTGATCTGGGAATAGATTCGTTCAAGGTTGAGGGGCGAAATAAAACAGAATTCTATGCAGGGCTAGTTGCAAGAATATATAGAGCTGCTATTGATGATTATCTTAAAGATAAATCAAATTGGAATTATGAAAATTACATTGATGAGCTAAATTCAATATCAAATAGAGGCTATTCATTGGCATTTCATGATGGTAGATTAACAAATTTAGCTCATGATTATGACACAACAAGTTCAATTTCATATTATGAATATGCAGGTAGAATAGTTGATTGGCAAGAAGATGATTTAATTTTTGAGGCTAAAAATATGCTGGCAATTAAAGATGTTCTTGAATTTATCTCTCCATATCAAAGACAACCAATATTACTTAGAATTTATGAATTTATTTGTGCAAAAACAGGCAATATCTCAACCAAAATACATGCCGGCACAAAGCCGCATATAAGAATTAATGCTAGCTTATTTCATTTAATTGACAAAGATCAGTTAAAAAAATTACTACCAATAAATAGTTTGATTAGAAAAGAAAAGCCAAATTTAGAATCGCAAAAATTAAAAATTGATCAAAGAAACCTGTCGCTAAAGTTGGAATCAGGTGATAATATTGATGATAAATATCAAAAAAAACGTAGTAATTATTTTGCCTCACTTAAATTTGACGAAGAAAAAATATGCACTAAAACACCAAGAATTGGCGATGATGGATGCTGTGCTAAAGGATGTAATGGCTGTTTAATATTTTGGCATGATGATAAATATAAAAAAGCACGCCAAATTTTAAAAGAAAAGAAAATCGGCGAAATGCTGTAATATCAAATTCTATTCTATTTAGCAAGGACGTGAATTTAGCATATGATGCCATATTTAAAAAAATCAAAAATAACAAAAGATAAACTTCCAATAATTGGTGAAGAAATTATTTATGATACAGAAAATAAATATAAAGAAGTTGATGCAGCCCAAGACTTACTAAATTATTTCAAAATTAATTATGATTCTCTTGAAAAGCTAAATGTAAAATTTCAAGAATATCAAAATGCAAAAGATGAAGATAAAAAAGTAATTAAGGGCGATATAATAGAACTCTTACACATAAATAAGAAATCATATAAAGAAGAAGCAGCTAAATTCAGCTCTTTAGAGCAATTAAAATTGGTAAATTTAATTAAATTGGTATATTTAATTCAAGATTTATATTTAGATATAGATAATAATTCTTTAAATCTTGATGATGATAATTTTAGTAAAGGTGGTAAGGATTTGTTTGAATATTTTTGTGAAAAATTATATAAAGCTCCTAAAATATTAAATATAAATATAAAAAAACTTGATCATTCTCAAATTTACAATGCATTAAAAGTTGTTTTATTGGCCGATGATCAAGTAATGATTAAATTGCATCTTAGAGAGGTAAAAGATAGTAAGGATAATTTAAGTAAGTTACTTGATTTTTTTACTAAAAGTCAACAAATAAAATATATTAGCATTTTTAATTCTTTTGGTAGTCGCGATATTGAAGAATTAATGTGTGAAAAGGGTTATATATTAAAAAAACAAAATATTAAAGCTGCAAAAGATGAAGAAATGTTATCCATTTACAATGCAGCTGGGAGTAAGTTTGAAATAGTTCTTCATAGAAGTAATGACCCTACTATAAGTCCTCAATGCCCTAAAGCTACCAAAGTTACAATGCAAAAAATATCTTTATATCCAGCAAAATAATTGCTAAAAAATATTGTCTAACTTATTTAAAGGACCTGTTCCTTAAATAACAAAGTTGATTTAATGGTGATTTTATGATATAATATATATAGTACATATTTGTAATATTTTTAAAACAAATATTTTTTATTATATTTTATAGCTATGGATAAAATTTTAAAAGATCTATTATTGTTATTTAAAGCTATAGTTGATGATTATAATGATTATCAAGTTAAAACTCAAAAATTATCAAAAATTTTTGAGGAAACAGATCCACAAGCGGCTGTAGAAAATAAATCAGGTAAATCCATGCCCTTGGTTTACTCTTTTCTTGCTAATTTGGGACAAAATGTTTCTCCTTCTAATCAGGAGAGAAAGAAAATAATAGACTTTTTTAGTGCTCAACTGAATGCAGATAAGCCATTATATGATAATGTTAAATTGCTGTATGAGAGTTCTATGGAGCAAGATGAAGCAAAAATTAAATATAGAAAGTTTTTGTTAGATAAGAAAATAGCAATAAATCTTTTAAACTATGATGGGAAAAAAATTTTTAATAAAGAAATAAATTCTCTTAATCATAAAAGGATTTACGATAAATATGAAGTACGTTATTCAGATATTTTTCAAAAATTTAAAGAACTTGATAAATTTGCAAGGTCTCAAATTATTAAAAGTGATACCTGTAAAAGTAATAAACATACGATAACAATTAATAATGAAACTGATATTTCTTTGCTCAGATTTTGCTCTTTTTTTGAAAGTTTAGAAAAAAAAAGGCTTACATGCGAAGTTAACATAAATATCGAAGATCCCAGTAAAATTGCAGATATAATTGAAGATGTCCAAAAAATAAGTGGTGAAAATAGATTAAAAATATCAATCGATAATAATAATATTTCTAAAGATGATGTAAGTAATATTTTTAATAAAATTGAAGAAGGTGCAAAAATTACTTATATAAATTTTAAAGAGGAATTTAAAGTTAGTGAAACTAAAAGTCATTTAGAAGATAAAAACCGAAAAGTTCCATTTCCAGTATATTTAAAGGGTAATGAATTGCCAAAAGATAGAGAATCAATTGACCCAGACACAATATTAGAGGCAAATAAATATGAATCATTGGAAAGAGGTGGTTCGCCTCAACCTCAACCTTAACTCCTTAAGATTTGCAAACTCTCTTAATTAGCTGCTCTTTAAATTTTAGCAATATCATCAAAAGATTGCTTTTGTCTTATTATTTTAAAATTATTATCATCTACTAAAATTTCAGGAGTAATTCCTCGACAATTATATTGGCTAGACATTGATGAGCCATAAGCCCCAGCGTCGCAAATGACTATTTTATCATTGGCTTTGAGTTTGATGATTTTTCTATTTTTGGCTAAAATATCAGTTGTTTCACATATTGGGCCGGCAAAATCATATATTTTTTCATTATTTGCTATTTTATTAACAAGCAATATATTATGATATGAGTCATATAGGCCAGGGCGCGCTAAATCGTTCATGCCAGCATCTATTATGGCAAAATTTTTACTTTCAGTTTCTTTAATATAAGTTACATTGCTAACTAAAATACCAGCATCACCCATAATTGCTCTACCTGGAGCTATGGTAATTTTAACGTCAAATTTTTTAACAATATTGGCAATAATTTTAAAATAATCATCAAGATCAAATAATGATTCATTATTATATTTAATTCCTATGCCACCACCAAGGTCGATATTTTGAATATTATGATTTGCATTTTTAAGTTGCTGGCATAAATCGCTAATTTTTGCAAAGGCTTTTGCAAAAGGTTCAATTTCTGTAATTTGCGAGCCAATATGAGTAGAAATACCATATATTTCAAGATTTGATAATTTGCTAGCTTGCTGATAAATATCAAAAGCCAGGTCAATATCAACGCCAAATTTATCGCTTTTGCGACCAGTTGATATTTTATCATGGGTTTTGGCTGAAATATCAGGATTAACTCTTAAATGAAATTTAACTTTTTTATCTTTGAGCTTGGCAATTTCGTTTAAAAGATGCATCTCGGCAATTGATTCAACTGCAAATTCCAAAATATTATTATTTAAGGCAAATTCAATTTCATCTTTAGTTTTGCCAACTCCAGCAAATACTATTTTACTTGGATTAATGCCGCATTTTAAAGCAATTGCAATTTCGCCAGCAGATACTGCGTCTATGCCGCTATTAAGTTGGGCTAAAATTTTGATAATTTCGGGGTTAAAATTAGCTTTAATTGCGTAGCAAATTTTATAGTTATTAATATTATGCTTGATAAAAGCATTATCAAATCTTTTATAATTATCAATAATTGCTTTTTTGCTATAACAGTAAAAAGGTGTAGGATGTTGTTTTATAATGTCATTAAGGGCAATATTTTCAATAAATAACTGCTCTTGATTATTATGGTTGTTATAGGCTATAATTGACATATAGTTAAATTTTAAAAAGTGTCTAACTTAAAAATAATGAATAACAACTTAAATATTGCATCAAAGCCAAAAATGATCAAAAGAAGTTTGGCAAGATTAGTGGCAGTGCAAATATTATTTCAAAAAGATTTTAATCAAAATATTAGCATTGACCAAATTAAAGAAGATGTCATCGATAATTATATTATTAATTGTCAAGATGAAGTCAAGTCCTATCGAGAAAAAATTGATAATAACTTTCTTGATAAAATAATTTCTAATATCTTAAATGTTACCGACATAATTGATGATAAAATAAGTCAAAATCTTAAAAATGGCTGGAAAATTTCTGATCTAGATAAAACTATATTGCAAATTTTAAGATGCGCTATTTTTGAGCTTAATTACTTTGACAAAATACCAGCCAAGGTTGTTATTGACGAATATGTATCAATTGCTGCTAGCTTTTTTGATGAAAATAAAGTTAAATTCGTTAATGCCGCACTTGATAAAATTTCAAAAAATCTATAATGACAAATATTCTACTTGGCAAAATAACAAAAGTTTTTGGTATTAAGGGTCTTGTTCAAGTTGACAGCTATTGCCAAGATCCTCAAGATATTTTAAATTATCAAATTATTGATGATCAGAATAATAAAATTTCTCTTAAATTATCTAATATCAAAAAAAAAGCAGGCAATAAAACAATTTTAATTGTGCAAATTAATGACATAACATGCCGCAATGAGGTGCAAAATTATGTTGGCATGAATTTATATACTAATAGAGATAATTTTGAAAATTTGGCTGATAATGAGTATTACTATGTTGATTTAATAAATCTTAAAGTGATTGATAAAAATAATAATCATTTAGGCTTTGTTAAAAATGTCTATGATTATAATGCAGGCGGCATTATAGAAATTGAATTTCTAGCAGAAATAGCCAAGCAAAATAAAATTTCTAAGATAGAAAATTTTTCATTTAAAGATGAATTTTTCCCAATTATTGATGTTGCAAAAGGATATGTTGTTTTGCAATTACCAGCTATGATTAGTTAAGATTATCTAGGGTCAGACCCCGATATTCCTAATATTATTAGGAATATCGGAGGAATATCGGGGTCAGAATATCGGGGTCAGACCCTATATTGCACCTGCTATGTAATAGCAACTAATTTATCCCCTGAGTAATATATTAGATTGTTTGTTATTTTTTTATATCCTTTGATATAGGAAAATAGCGGTTCTAAATCCAGTAAATTGGCGATATTATTATAAACTTGACTATGATTAAAAAATATAATACAATATATAATACAATATATATTAACCAGAGCATAAAGTATTTTAATATTTACATTGCATATTTAACACATTCTTTTTTGAAGTAGTTTTTTACTTTTTGTGGTGTTTTTTGTATTTTGAATAGATAACTTTTTAAGTGATATCTAAGTTGATCATTTGT
>JAUROA010000006.1 GCA_030835745.1 Alphaproteobacteria bacterium | reverse complement strand
CCGTTAGAATCATTTTGATCTGCTGGATCTTTGGGAATATTTTGACCTGCCTCAGCTATTTGAATTTCTGATACTTCATAATTAGCTTGACTTAACGCCGCTCCAGTATTAGCTTGACTTGCTTCGTAACTAGTTAATTTTTTTTCTAAATCAGCTATTGTCTTATCATTTTTTTCATGATCGCTATTAGCATCTAATTCTTTTAGTTCTTTTAGGTCAGATATTGCATATCTTATCGAATTGCATAATGATGCCTTAATTTTATCAGTATTGTCATTTTTATTTTTTTCATAATTTTCTAATTTTTTTTCTAGTTCCTTAATTTTTTTAAATTGAGTTTCTATTTGCGAACGAGTTTCTTGAATTTGCTCTGGTAATGTTTTAACTAATTTTTGTTGACCTGTTAAATCTACACCTTTTTGATTTGCAAGTTTTCTTGCTGCTATTGATTGTTTAATGGAATCAGGTGCTGTTTTAAAATCTTTTTTTATTTGATATTTATTTCCATCTCTTTCATATGGACAAAATTTATCGGATTCATTTAAAGAAATTGTAATTGATTTTTTACTTACAATAAAAAATTTATTTTTATTATTAGAGTTGATGATTTTAGTAAAAAAGTCTTTTTGTTTTTTATCAAAAGAAGTTAAGTTAAGAGATAATATATTTTTTTGTTCATCAAGATTAAACTCTAAGTCGAGAGACATTTTTAATAATTCTCTAATTTCAGATATTATATCTTTTTTACTTTGTTTTAGCTTATTTTCAGCTTCTTTACCATCTTTCCAAAGACTTGTAATTTTACGATATGATCCAATTGTAATGATTGTTAAAGCAGTATATAATAATGTGTAGAATTCAGAGTTTTCACCTTTTTTATCATGAGGATCTGCGCCATGATCTTGTAATAATCGAACGATATTGTTAAAACCTCTATTTCTAGCTATTTTAATAGCGGTAACTCCATGTCCAATAATTTTATTAGCATCTACACCATTCTCTAATAATAATCGAACAATTTCTGTATAACCTTTATCTACGGCAACTATAAGGGGAGTAGCTCCATCTCGTCCAGCTTTATTAGCATCTACACCATTCTCTAATAATAATCGAACAATTTCTTTATTACCATAATCTACGGCAACTATAAGGGGATTAATTCCATCTCGTCCAGCTTTATTAGCATCTACACCATTCTCTAATAATAATCGAACAATTTCTGTATCACCTTTATCTACGGCATATATAAGGGGAGTAACTCCATCTTGTCTAGTTTTATTAACATCTGCACCATGCTTTAATAATAATTCAGCAATTTCTTTATTACCTTTATCTGCAGCACCAATAAGAGCGGTGTTTCCGTATTTATCAGTTTTATCTGGATCTGCACCTTTTTCTAATAATAATCGAACAATTTCTGTATTACCATTATCTACGGCAAATATAAGGGGAGTAGTTCCATCTTGATCAGCTGTATCAATATCTACACCTTTTTTTAATAATAATTTAGCAATTTCTGTATTATTTTTACCTATAGCAGCTAAAAGAGGGGTTTTTCCGTATATATCAGCTGTATTAATATCTACACCTTTTTCTAACAATAATTTAACAATTTTTATATCACCAATAAATGTGGCAAGTATAAGGGGAGTGGCTCCTATTTTATCAGCTGTATTAATATCTACATCATTCTCTAATAATAATCGAACAATTTCTATATTACCATTAAGTGTGGCAAGCATAAGGGGAGCGGCTCCTTTTTTATTAGCTTTATTAACATCTGCACCATGCTTTAATAATAATTCAGCAATTTCTTTATTACCTTTATTTGCAGCAGCAATAAGAGCGGTGAAGCCATTTTTATCAGCTTTATCAATATCTGCACCATTTTCTAATAATAATCGAACAATTTCTGTTTTACCATTATTTGTGGCAACTATAAGGGGAGTGACTCCATTTTGATCAGCTTCATCAATATCTGCACCTTTTTTCAAAAATGATATAACTTTACCTGATTGCTTATTGTTTATAGCATCAAATAATCCTAATACTTGACTTTCATCTGCTAACATTACCTGTATTTGCCGTGTAGCATTTTTAGTTGTTTGTTTATTCGATGCTGTTAAAGCATTAGCGCTAATAGTGGTAAAGATTAAGGCTAGAGCTTTTGAAAATGTTTTTTTCATATATTATTATTTTTATTGTAATAACAATATACTATGATTACATATCATAATATATTTTATTTTATATCATAACTTATTTTTTTCATCTTTTCAATAGATTTATTGTTTTGGGCCTAAATTTTTTACTATATAGCTGTAATTTTATCTGATATATTGCTTTTATTTTGCTTTGTGATAAAAGATATTAACATTATCATTGTTAATTTAAATTGACTTAAAAGTGGTTAGAAACTTATCTATTTATATTCATTACCCATTTTGCTTGTCAAAATGTCCATATTGTGACTTTAATTCCCACATTGCTAATCAAATAGATTATAAAGACTATATTAATGCTTATTCTTTGGAGCTTGAGTCGTTTTTTAATAAAACTAGTAAAAGAAAGATAGTTTCAATTTTTTTTGGCGGAGGGACTCCTTCTTTAATGCCAATTTCAATGGTGAAAGAAATATTGGATAAAATACATAAATTATGGCATGTTGATGATAAATGTGAAATTACAATGGAAGTTAATCCAACTTCATTTGAAGTAGAGAAGTTTAAAGAGCTAAAAAAAATTGGAATTAATAGATTATCTGTTGGAATTCAGTCGCTAAATGATCAGGATTTAAAGTTTTTGGGGCGAAATCATAATGCAAAAGATTCAATAAAGGCTTTAAATGAGGTGGCTAATATTTATGATGATTTTTCATTTGATTTAATCTATGCTAGGCCTGGTCAAGATATTGATCAATGGATTAATGAATTGCGACTTGCTTTATCATTTGCAAGTACTCATTTATCGCTATATCAATTAACAATAGAAAAGGGTACTTCTTTTTACAAAGATTTTAAGGATCAAAAATTTATAATGCCTAGCGATGAATTATCAGCTTTAATGTTTGAAAAAACTAATATTATTATGACAGAGAGTGGATTTATAAATTATGAAATTTCTAATTATGCCAAAAAAAATAAATCATGCCTTCATAATTTATGTTATTGGTTGGGTGGTGATTATATAGGAATTGGTCCTGGTGCTCATTCTAGATTATATTTTGATGATGACATGTCAAAAAGATATGAAATTATCATGACTTACTTGCCTCAAAAATGGCTAAATGATAATTTGAAAAAAGGCAATGCCATTAAAAAGAAAAAGCAAATATTAAAGAGCAATATATTAGAAGAGCTAATTTTAACAGCTCTAAGAACAAATAATGGCTTAAGTAATGATATATTGAAAAATCATAATTTTTTAGATTTAAGAACCATTTTTGATTATCAGAAATTACTTAAGATAAAAAAAAATAATATGATTTCTTTAGAAGATGATTCAATAAAAATTGCAAAAGATTACAGATTTTTAGCTAATTCGGTTATATTTAAAGTGGCTGATGCAATTAATTTTAATGATCTTAGATGATCATGGTGCCTGCGCCAGTCTCGGTAAAGATTTCCATGAGTAAGATATTGTCAATATTGCCGTTAAGGATATGAGCAAATGATACTCCAGCATCAAGAGCAGCAATGCAGGTTTCAATTTTTGGTATCATGCCTCCAGTGATAATTTTGTCACTAATCATTTTTTCTGCCGTAGCTCTATTAATATGACTTACTAATTCTTTATTGGGCAACATTACACCATCAATATCAGATAATATTATTAATTTAGATGCCTGAATTGAAGCAGCAATAGCTCCTGCAACTGTGTCTGCATTAATATTAAAGGTTTCACCATTTTGCCCAATGCCAATTGGAGCTATTACCGGAATAAGGTCTGAATCTTCAAATATACCAAAGATTTCAGGGTCTATCATATATGGCTCGCCAACAAATCCAAGATTAAGGATCTTTTCAATATTGGAGTCTGGGTCTTTTTTAATTCTAGTAATTTTTTTGGCTTTGATAATGTTGGCATCTTTTCCGCTAATGCCTATTGCTTTTCCGCCAGCCTGATTAATTTCATTAACTATCATTTTATTAATTGATCCAGCAAGTACCATTTCAACAACTTTTACTGTATCATTGTCAGTAATTCTAAGACCATCGATAAATGATGATTTAATATCAAGTTTATCAAGCATTTCACAAATTTGTGGACCACCACCATGAACAATTATTGGATTTATTCCAACTTGCTTTAAAAGAACTATTGTCTTAGCGAAGTTTTTTATATTGAAGTTATCGCCCATTGCGCTTCCACCGAATTTAATGACAAATGTTTCGCCAGAAAATTTTTTAATATAGGGCATTGCTTCGCATAGAGTTTGAGCTTTAAAAGTCCAGCAATCCCTATCATTTTGCTGTAGCTCTATATCTTTGATATTTTGCTCTTTATTATCTTGATTATTGCCATTTCCAGAATCAGAGCCTCCGCCAAAATTGATGATATTAGACATAATGTACTAAAAGTTAAGTAATATTTAAAATAACAAATTACATAATGTCAGATCTATACTATAAATCAAGAGGGTTTTTTAAGTAATTAATGATTTTGATAGGTTTTATTTTGCAATAATTTGTGATATATTTAATAAAATTATCATCTGACATCATTGAGCTTGAACCTTTTGGTAAATTATTAACTATAATTTTATGAATTTTTATCTTATATTGCTTAAGAGCAGATATTGCGCATAATGTTTGACTTAATGATCCAAGAAAATTTGAAGTTAGCAATATTATCTTAATATTTAAATCATTAGCTAAATTTATAAATGTTTTATCATTATTTATTGGCGACATTATTCCGCCTGCACTTTCTATTAATAAGTTCTTACAATCTTTTTTTGATTGCTTTATATTATTGTTACAAAATTCAACTAATTTATCGTAATTTATTTGATCTTTAAAAGCTATATGAGGAGAGGCTGCAATAGATGAACGCCAAGGGCAAATTTTATTAATATTGTTAATATTATATTCTATGTTAAGATTTTTGATAATTTTATATAGATCGTTATTTTTATCTTCCAAATTAAATCCGCTAATAATCGGCTTAATTACGTTAATATTTACAAATTTTTTTGTTATTTGTTCAATTAGGTAGGTTTTGCCAATATCTGTATCAATTGCAGCTACAAGAATATTTTCTGGCATAATTTAACTAATAATTATCTAATTTGCGAGAATGATGAGTAAACTGGTCCAAATACTGCAATAGCAATCCATGCAATCATTCCTCCAAGAATTATGGTTAAAGTTGGCTGAATTAGAGCAGTTATTCTTTCAATGGCATCATTAATTTCTCGATCATAGAAGAATTTAATATTATCTAGGGCGTCACCCATATTACCACTTTCTTCTCCAACTCTAAACATTCTAACAACAAGATTTGGAAAATAATTTGCTCTATCAATTGAGTTTGTAAGAGATAGACCATCAGATACATCTTGTTGGATTTGATTTATACTATTTTTGATCGCTTTATTTTTAATTAGATCTGAAGATAATTGAAGACATTCAATAACACCTAGGCCGCTTCTAAAAGTCATAGAAAAAAATTGACAAAATTTCGCTGATTCTATTTTTTTTATGATTGAGCCAAATAACGGAGTTTTAAGCTTAATATTGTCAATGGCAATACCTAATTTTTTTGAAGATTTTGATATGAATGATGATGATATCCATAAAAAAGGTATGCCAAATATAATAATGTACCAATATTTTCTAAATATTGCCGAAAAAGTTATCAAAGATGTAGTTGTGCCAGGTAATTCAATATTTTGAACTGCTAAGAATCCAGTTACTTTAGGAATTACAAAACTTGTCATAACGCCCAGAACTATAAACATGACAATGATACCAAATGTTGGCCCAATAAGGGCTTTAAATGTTTTTCTTTTTATTTCAAGATTCCATTTAATATCTTTTATTATATTTGAAAATGCCTCTGCTAAATTTCCTGTTTTTTCACCCATTGATATAAGTCCAATATAAATTGCTTTAAATTTATCAGGGTATCTGGCTAGAGTTTGCGAGAATAAGTTACCATTTTTAATTGATTCACTAACTTCTTGCATCAAATCTTTAATTGCTGAAGATTCTGTGGTTTCTTTAAGGTCGTTAACTGAGTCAAGGATTGATACACCTGATTTTTCCAATTGTTCAAGGTGAATAAATATTGAAATTAGATCTTTTTCGTTAATACCATTATAAAAGCTTAAGCTAAATTCCTTTTCAACATTATAGCTAATTACTTCAAGATCAGACTCTGCTAATATGGCAATGACATCAGATGGCTTTTCGGCGGTAACTTTACCAGTTTTATAATTGCCATCAGCATCAATTGCTTTATAGCGATATTGTCTCATTTATTATTTTTTTTCATTTTTTTTAAAATCATATCTCTTTTAAGTTTAGATATATGATCAACAAATGTAATGCCGTTAATATGATCAACTTCATGCTGAATACATTGCGCTGCGAGGCCGCTCATATTTTCTATTATTTCATTGCCATTAATATCTAGATATTTAATCTTGACATTTTCTGGCCTCAAAACTTTTGAACTAGCCTTTGGAAAAGAAAGGCAGCCTTCATCATTACTAATAATTTGAGATGATGATTCGATAATCTCAGGATTGATAATAAATTTTGGCTTTTTATTAGTAATTTTGTATTTTGTGTCATTAAGATCAGAGGATTCTTCTATTTTAAAATCGACATCCATTACAACGGCTCTTTTTAATACACCAATTTGCACTGCAGCTAATCCAACTCCTAAAACATGGTACATGGTATCTAGCATGTCATTCATTAATTTTTTGAGCTCATCATCAATTATATCAACTTTTTTTGAAGCTTGATTTAATAGAGGGTTAGGTGATAAAACTAAATCTAAAATTGCCATTATTAATTACAAATTAATTTAATTGCCTGAGAGTATAATATATGCTCTTGATGTAAGACTTTGCTTTTTATTAATTTTAAATCATCTAAATCACTAATTGCAACCTTGCTTTGTAAAATTATTTTACCACTATCAACCTCTTTATTAACATAATGAACGCTGCAGCCATAATTTTTTGATCCTGCGTTATAAGCGTCTTCAACGGCATTTGCACCTTTAAAGCTTGGCAGTAATGATGGGTGAATATTGATAATTTTATTAGGCCATTTATCAATAAACCATTCAGATAATATTCTCATAAATCCAGCTAGACAGATAAGATCTATATCATATTTTGCAATTTCTTTATGCAAATCTTCTTCAAATGCTTGTCTTGCATTATGGTAATTATTATAATTTTTATGGTCGATAATCTTGGTATTAATGCCATTTTTTTTGGCAAATTTAAGTCCTAATGCTTCTTGATTATTGGAAATAACCAATGTCACTTGTGCAGGAAAGTGGCTTTCTTGGCAAGATCTAATTATTGCTTCCATATTACTTCCTCTGCCAGATATTAATATGGCTAATTTGCGTTTCTTTAGTCGATTTTTATCCATTTATTTGAATCTTTTTTATATGAGTTTATTTGGCAATCATTTTGCAGTAAGGGTTTTATTTTTTTGTCAAGATTACTATCTTTTGTAATAAAACAAAATAATCGAGAAAATTGATTGATAAATTCTTTATCTATTTGATCAAGTGTAATTAAATGCGAGGCGTTATTACTATTTTCTTGCTTGTTGGAAATAATAATTGGTTGGCGCATAAGATCAAAATCTTTGTCAAAAATTGTAATATGAGGTAAAAATTTATTGCGGCCATGACTCCATAATGAGCTGTCAATTTTAGATATCATATCTTGATCTTGACAATAAATGATTGCTTTTTTCTTATCTTCAAGAATTCTAGATATTAGAACTGCAATTGATGATAATTCAATATTATCAATATAGTAAAAATTAACTTCCATTTTTTAGTTTCATAATTTACTTAACTTAAAAATTCTTTGAATTCTTCAAAGATATCAATATACATTTTTCTTTTAAATTCAACAGTGTAATCGTTGATATCTTGATGTTTAATCCATTGCCATTGGCAAAATTCTGGTTCTTGAGTATTAATATTAATGTCAATGTCATTGCCACTAAATTTTGCTAAATACCATCTTTGTTTTTGTCCTAAATATTTTCCACCCCAGAATTTTTTTTGTAGACGATAAGGTAAATTATAATAATAGTAATCTTTACTTTTAGTTATAATTTCTATAAGATGGCTCTTGATACCTGTCTCTTCTTCAACTTCTCTAAAAAGAGCTAAATCTTCATCTTCACCACTATCAACTCCTCCTTGAGGCATTTGCCAGGCATTAAATTTGCTATCAATTCTCTTGCCAACAAAAATATTTTTTTCATGATTTACCAATACAATGCCAATGCCTTTTCTATATAAATGATCTGGCTTTGTTTTGTTTATATTTTGCGTCATATATGTGTTATATGTTTATGCTGGAGTTTAAAAAAAATATATATAAACTATCTTAGATAATTTAAATTAATTATATAAAAAAATCAAATAGCTAATTTATGAAATTTATTTCAACGCGTAAAAATTCTGTACCATTATCATTTGAAGATACTGTAATGCAGGGTTTAGCACCTGATGGTGGGCTTTATATTCCTGAATTTTTGCCGCAATTTAGTAATCATGAAATTGCCAAGATGGCATCAATGAATTTTGAGGAAATTTTTTTCAAAGTTACAAGTCATTTTGTTAAAGATGAAATTAGTGAAGAAGAATATCGAAATATTGTAAAAAAATCATATCAGAATTTCTCACATAAGGCTATTGCTCCGTTAAAGCAAATTGATGCTAATCATTTTTTGCTTGAATTGTTCCATGGTCCAACATTAGCCTTTAAAGATTTTGCGCTACAATATTTGGGTAATTTATTGGATTATTTTTTAAAAAAGAGTAAGAAAAAAATTGCTATAATAGGTGCTACATCAGGCGATACCGGTTCTGCAGCAATTAGCGGCTGCATGAAGTGTAATAACGCTCAGATTTTTATTTTGCATCCTAATAAAAAAATATCTGAGGTGCAGCGTCGACAAATGACAACCATTTTGGCTAATAATGTCTTTAATATTGCAATTGAGGGAAATTTTGATGATGGTCAAAAAATGGTTAAAAAAATGTTTGCTTTTGAAGCAAGTGGCTCAGATTTTCTTAAGGGTCGAAAAATGGTTGCGATTAATTCAATAAATTTTGCTAGATTAATGGCTCAAATTGCTTATTATTTTTATTCCTTTACCAGAATTAGCGATATTAATAGTCCCGTCTCTTTTTGCGTGCCAACTGGAAATTTTGGCGATATTTATGCTGGTTTTATGGCAAAGAAAATGGGCTTAAATATTAATAAATTAATTATCGCAACTAATTCTAATGATATTTTGCATCGTTTTATCCAAAATAATGATTATACTAGGCATAAAATGATCAATACATTATCTCCTAGTATGAATATACAAGTTTCAAGTAACTTTGAAAGGTTATTATATGATTATCATAGAAAGCATAATAAATGCAATGAAATGAAAAAATTAATGGAGGATTTTGAAATTAATGGATCACTTAAAATTGCTGATTTTATTCTTGATGATATAAGGAAAGATTTCTTATCTTTTAAAGTAGAAGATAATGAAACAAAAGCTGAAATAAAGAGGCAATATCAAGAAATTGGTGAAACTTTAGATCCTCATACTGCAATTGGAACATGCGCCTCATCCAAATATTTGCTGAGTGACATATATGATAATGAGAAAATTGTTACTCTTGCAACCGCGCATCCTGCAAAATTTCCTGAGTCAATTATAAAATCAGGATTACCCAATCCGGATTTACCAAATTTTTTGGCAGATTTAATGACGAAAAAGGAACGTTATGAGGTTTTGAAGAATGATATAGATATTGTCAAAGATTTTATATCTGATAAATTATAATTTAAAATAATGTATTTGGAAATTATTGCACCAGATATTGGTAATTTTAGCCTTTCTTTGATCGCTTTTTTTGGTTTATTTTTTCCTATTTTATTATTATATTACTCAAGAAATCGTCAATTAAGCACTCTTTACAAATTTTCTCTTAATGGCTCTATCTTGATATTTGCTCTTGCTATAATTTGTAAATTATCTTTGATTTACTCATTTATTGTATCTGATTATTCTGTTAGCAATGTATATTACAACTCTCATCACTTAAAGCCTTTAATATATAAAATATCAGGATCTTGGGGTAATCATGAAGGTTCAATGCTATTATTAATTGCAATTATTGCTGGATATAATATTGCTTTTAATCTTTTAAGTAAGACTGATTATCAAGATAAAATTATAGTTTCATCATCGCAAAATATTATAATCGCGCTTTTTGCACTATATAGCTTTTTATCATCAAATCCATTTACAAGAATTTTTCCTGTAGCTGATCATGGCATGGAGTTAAATCCTTTACTGCAAGATATTGGGCTAGCAATGCATCCACCTATGTTATATATTGGCTATATTGGTTTTTCAATAATATTTTCTTTGGCAATTTCGGCATTATTAAGAGAGAAAATAGATAAAAATTATGCTAAAATATGCAAGAATTGGTTATTTTTTTCATGGTCATTTTTAACATTAGGTATTGCTCTTGGCTCTTGGTGGGCTTACAGAGAGCTTGGATGGGGTGGCTTTTGGTTCTGGGATCCAGTAGAAAATGTTTCGTTAATGCCATGGATTGCTGGATTAATTCTTATTCATAGCTTGATAATTCTTGAGCGCAAAAATTTATTTAAAATTTGGACGATTTTTTTATCAATTTTAAGTTTTATTTTGTGTCTTTTGGGTATTTTTCTTGTAAGATCTGGTGTCTTAACTTCAGTTCACTCATTTGCAGTTGATGCTAATAGAGGTTTTTTTATTATCGCCTTATTATCAATTATTGGCGGAGTATCATTTTTTATTATGGCCTTAAAATGGCCAAAAGAAAAAAAATCTTCATTTAAAATAGCGTTAATATCAAAAGAAGGTAGTATTGTAGTAAATAATTACCTAACGGTAATATCGCTTTTTGTTATAGTTTTGGGTACAATTTATCCTATTTTTTCTCAATTATTATTTAACGAATTTATAGCTATTGGGCCGCAATATTATAATAAAATATTTGTAATTCTAATAATACCATTTTTATTGTTTTTGGCAATATCTACAAATCAGAATTTTTCAAAAAAAAATAATCTAAAGCAATTATTTAACACTAGAAATATTACAGCAGCAGCACTTGCACTAATAATTACATTATTAACTAATTTTTATGAAGCCAAAGGTGATATTTTTGCAAAAATAATTATATTTTTGTCTCTATTAACTTTATTTTTGATATTAATCAAAGATAATTTTAAAAAAAATATAGTCTCTAACTTATCTCATATTGCTTTTATAATTATTATTCTTGGAGTAGTTTTAGGTTCGTATTTTTCTCAAATAAAAGAATTAAATTTAAAAGTTGGTCAGTCAATTACAATGAGCAATTACAATATTAAATTTAAAGAAGTAGAATTCTTTCACGCAAAAAACTATATTGTAAGGCAGGGCAATTTCTTGATCACAAATAACAAAAATTTTGATTCATTTTATTTAAAACCTCAATTAAGATATTATCCAATATCTGACCAAACTACTAATGAAGCCGATATTAAATCTAATTTATTTAGAGATTTATATATAGTTATTGGCAATAAGGATGAATTTGAAAATTATGCGGTTAGAATATATTATAAGCCTTTCATTTTATTAATTTGGCTTGGTAGCTTTATTTTATTTTGCGCAATAAATATATATTTAATTTCAAGAAATTTTATAAAATGACAAAGATATTTCATTTATTAATAGTTCTTATTTTTATAGCTAATAATTGCCATGCGTTAAATTTATCAGATTTATGGGTTGGTGAGGTTGCTTCTAAAAGACGAGACCTATCTGCTATTGAAGCAAGTAATTTTATGATATCATCCGCCCATCCTCTTGCATCAAAGGCTGGAAAGGATATGATGGCAAAAAATGGTAATGTTGTAGATGCTGTTATTGCGGCTCAGATGGTTTTAAATGTTGTTGAGCCGCAATCATCTGGCATTGGCGGCGGCGGATTTTTATTATATTATGATGCAAAAAATAAGAATTATAAATATTATAATGGTAGAGAAATTGCCCCAGAAATGGCGCATGAAAAAATGTTTTTAGATGATAATGGTAACCCAGAAAATTTTCTAGAAGCTCTTCAAGGAGGTAAAGCGGTGGCAGTACCGGGTTTACTTAAATTGTTAAAGGCAGTACATGATGATCATGGTAAATTGCCATGGAAAACATTATTTCAGCCAGCAATTAATCTTGCAAGATATGGCTATGAGGTTGATCATAGACTTTATGTAAATATAAAAAAAGCAAAATATCTAAAAAATTTTCATGAAACTAAAAATCTTTATTTAGATAAAAATGGCAATCCTTTTAAAATTGGCACTATTATAAAAAATGAGAAATTGGCTCAAACTCTTGAGAAAATTGCCGATCAAGGTATAGAAGTTTTTTATAATGGTGAGTTGGCGCAAAAAATTGTTGATAAAGTTAATAGTTCACATATTAACCCAGGATTTTTAAAATTATCTGATCTTAAAAATTACCAAATTAAGGAAGGTAAGCCTATATGTGCAAAATATCGTCATAAATATAAAATTTGCTCAATGTCTTTGCCAAGTTCTGGTGGAGTAACAATTTTGCAGATTTTAGGTATTCTAGAAAATTTTGACTTAAATAAATATTCTCCTAATTCCATATCATCAATTCACTTAATTAGCGAGGCTACTCGCATTGCATATGAAGATCGTAATAAATATATTGGCGATAAAGCAGACATATCAATTAAACAAATGATTGATAAAAAATATCTTAAAAAAAGAAGCTTGCTAATAAATACTAATAAAGCAGCTAAATCATACTCTCCTGGGGTCTTAAATAATGTTGATATGGTTGATAATTCTAAAATAGAACCTTCTGAAACAACGCATATTTCAGCAATTGATAAAGAAAGAAATGCCATTTCTTTTACCAGTTCAATTGAATATTTCTTTGGATCAGCATTATCGGTTGAAGGCTTTTTATTAAATAACCACATGACTGATTTTTCTTTTATAGACAAGATTGATAATAAGAAAGTGGCAAATGCTGTTGGTCCTTTTAAACAGCCAAGAAGCTCTATGTCTCCAACTTTTATTTTTGACAATAATAATAATTTAATAATGATTTTAGGATCTCCTGGTGGTCCAAGAATTATTCAATATGTGGTTAAAACTATTATAGCAAGTTTAGATTGGGGGATGGATATACAAGAGGCAATATCATTGCCCAATTTTACGGTACTAAATAATGTAATAGAGTTAGAAAAAGAAACAAATATTACTAAATATGCAAAAAAACTAAGAAAAATGGGTCATAAAGTTAAAATTAAGGATCAAGTTAGCGGTATTCACGCCATTAGTGTTAGCAACGATATTATTATTGGGGGAGCTGACCCAAGAAGAAGCGGGGTTGTTCATGGAAATTAGATCTAAGGTCAAGCCCCGATTTTCCTAAAATATTACTCGTAACGCAATATATCAGCAGGTCTTTCTTTGCTGGCCTTATATGCTGGATATATTGTTGCTACAAAAGAAATTATTAATGACATTGCGGTAATAAATAGAGTATCTTGAAGCGATAATTTTGCCGGTAAGTTTGAGAGAAAATATATTGTTGGATCGAATAATGTTGTATTAGTTGCTGTTTCAAGCCATATTTTTATATCATTTATATTGCTTGCAAATAATGTTCCAATAATTAGCCCAATAAAAGTCCCAATAAAACCAATTGAAGATCCGCAAATAAGGAATATGCGCATAATTTCTGATTTTGACATGCCAATTGTTCTAAGTAGTGCAATATTTTTCTTCTTGTCATTAACCAACATTATCATGCTTGAAATAACGTTAAAAGCAGCAACTAAAATTATTAGAGTTAATATTAAGAACATGGCGGTTCTTTCAACTTTTAAGGCATCTATAAAGCTGGCATTGGTTTCTTGCCAATCATTAATATATAAATTATTATTAAATAATAATTGCGATATATTATTTTTTACATCATTAATCTTTGATAAATCTTCAAGAAATATCTCGATAGCGCTTATATTATCTTTATATTTAAAATGAATTTGAGCCATATTAAAATTCATAAATATTGTTGAAGAGTCATATTCATACATTCCGCTTTCAAAAATTGCCCCAACCTTATATGTTTTTATTCTTGGAATGCTTCCTAATATTGTTTCATTGATATCAGCTGAAATAATTTTGAATTGATCTCCAATATTTAAATTTAGAGATTTAGCTATATTAACCCCAATAATAACATTATTTTTGTTATTTAAAGAGCTAGCATCACCAATTATAATATTATTAATTATTAAGTCTTTTGTTATCAGATCCTGATATTTAATTGCCTTAACAAGCGCCCCTTGATTAATTTTACTGGCTGAAATCATAACCTGCTTTTCAATTATGGCATTGGCATATTTTACTGATTCTAAATTATCAATATTGGCAATAATATTTTGATAATCATTTATGCTATTACTCTTGCTATAGACGGTTAAATGCGAGTTAATTCCTATAATTCTACTAACAAGTTCATGGCGAAAGCCATTCATTACAGCCATTACAATTATCAAAGTAGCCACTCCAATCATTATCCCAATGAAAGAAAAAATTGCTGTAATTGATATAAATCCTTCTTTTCTTCTTGATCTTAGATAGCGCCAAGCTATTAGGAGTTCTAATTTAGAAAACATTAACTTACTAATTTATTGACAATGAGCAACTCCTTTTGATGTTGAATATTCAAAATGAAATAACTCATTAGGATGTATAATTTTATATATATCGTGAATTGCGAGGGCGGCTTCAGAAAATCCTGTTAGAATTAATTTTAATTTATTAGTATATGTTGCAATATCACCAATTGCATATATTCCACATTCGGAGGTTTGCATATTTTTTGGATCGACTGATATATGGTTTTTCTCAAGATTTAGACCCCAACTTGCAATAGGACCTAATTCCATTGCAAGTCCAAAAAATGGAAGTAAATATTGCGCCTCTAATTCTTTTATATTATTGTCAAAATCTTTAACAACAACATGGCTTAAATTGTTATTTTGTGATTTTAGTGACGAAAGTTGATAAGGTATGACCAATTCAATCTTACCTTCTTGAGAAATTTTTTTCATTTGATCAAGACTCTCTGGGGCGCATCTAAATTTTTCTCTTCTATGTATAACATAAATCTTATTGGCAATTTCACTTAAATTAATTGCCCAATCAACAGCTGAATCACCACCACCTGCAATTGCAACATTTTTATCTTTAAAAATTGATTTATCTCTAATGGCATAAAATACTGACTTTCCTTCATAATGCTCAATATTTTCAAGAGGGGGTCTATTAGGGCCAAATGCACCACAACCAGCTGCAATAATAACAGCTTTACATTTAATTTGATTATTTTTTGAAGTTGTAATTACGAAGTTATTATTGTCAATTTTTTGCAACCCATTAACTCTTTGATTTAGGTGGTAAACCGGATTAAACGGTTGCGCCTGTTGTTCAAGATTTTCTATTAACTCACGAGCAAGAATTTTGGGATGGGCTGGAATATCATATATTGGCTTTTCAGGGTAAAGGGCGGTGCATTGCCCACCAATATTTTCCAAGCTATCAATAACATGGCATTTAATTTTAAGCATCCCAGCTTCGAAAATGCTAAATAATCCTACTGGTCCAGCACCAATAATTACAAGATCTGTTTCAAATTTATTCATTTTTTATTTCCTTGACATTACATATGTATATATTCTAATATAACTTTTAAAAGATGCAATAAGGATTGAAAAACAATATTTATTTACATTAATTTGATTGCATTCATCTGCAAAGCCTTGCACATCCTGAATTAAAATAATTATGTTACAAACTGCAAATCTTGGATATCCAAGAATAGGAGCTAAAAGAGAGCTAAAAAAGGCTACTGAAAGCTATTGGAAAAAATCATTATCAATTGAAGAGCTTGAAGCTATTGCCAAAGAAATTAGGTTAAAAAATTGGCAAGATCAAAAAGCTGCTGGCATAAAATATATTCCATCAAATGATTTTTCGCTTTACGACCAAACTCTTGACATGATAGCTTTATTAGGCGCTGTTCCTAAGAGATTTAATTATAATCAAGATTCGACTATTAATAATGAGCTATATTTTGCTATGGCAAGAGGCATGCAAAAAGATGGTGTCGATGTTACGGCAATGGAAATGACAAAATGGTTTGATACTAATTACCATTATATTGTTCCTGAGTTTTATGAAAACCAGCAATTTTCATTATCTTCAAGCAAGATATTTGATCATTATCAAGAGGCTCTTGAAAATGGAATTACTACAAGACCAGTTTTATTAGGTCCAATTTCATTTATTTTACTTGGTAAGTCAGTTGATGAATCAAATAAATTTGATCATTTAAATAATTTGATAAAAATATATGCTGAAATTTTCAATAAATTTAATGAGCTAGGAATCGCTGACATACAAATTGATGAACCATGTTTGGTTACAGACTTATCAATTGAAATTAAGGAATTATATATTGATACTTATAGCAAGATTAATGATTTTAAAGGTGATGTTAATATTCATTTAGCAACTTATTTTGATTCTTTGCTCGATAATTGCGAAACAGCATTTTCTCTTGGAACTAAATCAGTTCATATTGACTTAGTGAGGGCCAGTGATCAGCTTGATGATTCTCTTAAATATATTAAAGACAATCAATCTCTATCTATTGGCTTGGTTAATGGAAGAAATATTTGGATTAATAATTTTGATCAATCAATAAATCTTGCTCAAAAAGCAATTGAAAAATTAGGAAAAGATAGAGTTATAATATCCAGCTCATGCTCTTTGTTACATAGTCCGGTTGATTTATCTAATGAAGAAAAACTCGATGGTGAAATTAAATCCTGGATGTCTTTTGCCAAACAAAAACTTAATGAAATTGTTGTAATTGCAAAATCATGCGATAATAAGGATGTTGAAGATGAAATTACAAAAAATAAAGAGGCAATTCAAAATAGAAATACTTCATCTATAATTCATAATGAAGAAGTTAAAAAAAGAGCTAGTCAAGATGATTCTAGCCTGACTTCGCGCAGCAGTAATTTTGATTCTAGAAAAGAACAGCAAGAATTAAAAATAAAATTACCTATTTTACCAACAACAACAATTGGCTCATTTCCTCAAACAAAAGAAGTCAGAAAAATGCGTGCTGATTTTAAATCAAATAAAATTTCTAATGATCAATATCAGTCATTTCTTGAGCAGCAAACAATTGATGTTATAAAATATCAAGAGGAAGCGGATATAGATGTTTTAGTTCATGGTGAATTTGAAAGAAATGATATGGTTGAATATTTTGGCGAGCGTCTTAATGGTTTTTGCTTTACTCAAAATGGTTGGGTTCAAAGCTATGGGACAAGATGTGTTAAGCCTCCTGTAATATTTGGTGATGTTTCAAGAGATAAGCCAATGACAGTTGACTGGGCGGTTTTTGCACAAAAACAGACTTCTAAAATAGTCAAAGGAATGTTAACAGGGCCAATTACTATCTTGCAATGGTCATTTGTTAGAGATGATCAGCCAAGAGAATTGACAGCAAGGCAAATTGCTTTTGCCATTAGAGATGAAGTTGTTGATCTTGAAAAAGCTGGTATAAAAATAATCCAAATTGACGAAGCGGCTCTTAGAGAAGGCTTACCAATTCGTAAAAAAGATTGGCAATATTACCTAAATTGGGCAGTAGAATCTTTTAAAATATCGTCATGTGGCGTTAGAGATGATACTCAAATACACACTCACATGTGTTATTCAGAATTTAATGATATAATACATTCTATTGCAAAAATGGACGCAGATGTAATATCAATTGAAACATCAAGGTCTCAAATGGAGCTCTTAAATGCTTTTATTGATTATAAATATCCAAATGAAATTGGGCCAGGAGTTTACGATATTCACAGTCCAAGGGTGCCAACTATTCAAGAAATTGAAGTGTTAATTCAAAAAGCAATTAATGTATTAGATGTGAAGCAAATTTGGATCAATCCAGATTGTGGACTTAAAACAAGGGATTGGCCTGAAACAAAATCAGCAATTGAAAAAATGGTCCAAGCAACAAAAAATGTAAGGAGAAAAATTCAGTAATATTTAGATTTATTTACAAAAATTTACTACAGCTACATTATTATTGATTATTATTATCACTAATTTTCAATAATAATGTTATTTTATTTTTTTATTGCTTTTTTATAATGATATCGCTAATTTATTTATTATTCAATTTTATCTAATTATTATTTTATCTTATGTCAAAACAAACTTTTGAACGAAATAAACCTCACGTTAATATCGGAACTATTGGTCACGTTGATCATGGTAAAACAACATTAACTGCTGCAATTACAACATATCTTTCAAAATCTGGCATGGCAGAAAAAAAAGGCTAT
>JAUROA010000005.1 GCA_030835745.1 Alphaproteobacteria bacterium | reverse complement strand
GCTCTTTTTTGTAAAAAAATCAATGATATTATTGATGCTAGAAGTAGTGTAAAAGTTTCAATCATTTCTTGAAAAAGCCTACTTCAAGCAATTTTTTTCTAATGAATACCGATGCAGGAATTCCCAAATCTCTTTTTATCTTATCTAGATATTCTTTTTCTTCAGGAAGAAGTAATAAATTTACTTTTTTAGATAAAATATCGTTGCATTAAGCGCCGATGTTTGGCATATTTATTTTTGGCATAATAAAATAAATTGTAGTTAAAATTATTATATTTTGTGTAATTTATAATTCAAATAGAGTCAAAAAATTATTTTTGTCTTTTATTCTACAAAAAATAGACCCTCCCTGACTTATAATATCTCAGAAAACTTAAATAATGGCGGATGGAGAGGGATTCGAACCCTCGATAGAGCTAATTAACCCTATACGCGCTTTCCAGGCGCGCGCCTTAAACCGCTCGGCCATCCATCCTAAATGATTTTATCAAATAGAGTCTAAATAGAGCCTTATTTTGGCTAGTTTTTACTCTGTAAACGCTTGGTGATATACCATTGCTGCAAAATAGATAATATATTGCTCCAGGTCCAATAAATTACCAAGCCAGCAGGAAATGTTGCCAATACTATTGTTATGATATAGGGCATCCATTTTAATATTTTTGCTTGCGTTGGGTCAGCGGCAGGAGGGTTCAGCTTTTGTTGAACTATCATGGTAATTCCCATTAATAACGGCCAAATTCCAAGATTTAAAAACCCTGAAACCTCAAATGGCAATAAGCCAAATAAATTAAATATAGATGTTGGATCGGCAGCGGATAAATCTTTTATCCAGCCATAAAAAGGGGCATGCCTCATATCAATGGTTACAAATAATACTTTATAAAGTGCAAAAAATACTGGTATCTGAATTATTGCTGGCAAGCAACCCGATGCTGGATTTACCTTTTCTCTTTTATACATTTCCATCATGGCTTTATTCATAGCCATTTTATCATCTTTATAATTTGCTCTAATTTCTTCAATTTTGGGCTGTAATTTTTTAATGCGCCCAATTGCAACATAAGACTTATTGGCCATTGGAAATAGAGCTAATTTTATTAATATTGTTGTTGCCAATATTGCCAAGCCAAAATTACCTAAAAATTGATTAAAAAGCTGAATTATAAAGAAAAATGGCTTAGTTAAAAAATAAAACCAACCAAAATCAACCGCCCTATCAAAGAGGGCAATATCGTATTTTTTGCTATATTGATCAAGCAATCTAACTTTTTTAGCCCCGGCATATAGATGATTTTTAAATTCCAGCTCCTGTCCGGCCTTGACAAGAAATTCTTGACCAACATATTCACTATTAAAGAATTTAACTCCGCTTGAATCGTAATATGAAAAGCTAGCATCATATTCCAGGCCTTTATCCGGAATTATAGTTGCCATCCAATATTTATCTGTAATGCCAAACCAGCCACCATTAGAAGCAGAATATGATAAGTTTTTCTCCTCCATTAAATTGGTATAATTTACCTCTTCCAACACTTTATTAAATACACCAATTGCCCCTTCATGAAGAATAAATATTGCCTGCTGCAACTCGGGCAAAGCTCTATTAACCCTACCATAAGAGGCCACTGTAAAATCTTTGCTTGAGTTATTTTTTACAATTTGCTTTATGTCAAATAAGAAATTATCATCCAAAGATATTTTAATTATAAATTCTACGCCCTCTCTATTTTGCCAAGACAAATTTAGCGACTGACCAGCTTTTAGCTCAGATTTATCAGCGCTCCAAATCGTATCTGGTTTAGGCAAATCTATCTTAGTGTCAGAACTAACCCAGCCAAAATCGCTAAAATATCTTTCCTTGCTCTTTGATGGCGATAATAATACTACATTTTGCTCTTTATCAATGGATTTGAAATATTTTTTTAATGTTAGATCGTCAAATTTGGCTCCAACCAAATTTATTGAACCAATTATGTTATTATTTTCTATCTTAACGCGCAAATCAGAAGAATCCTTGATGAGCTTTTCGCGATTCTGATTTAGCTCTATAACTGGCTTTTTTTCAACTGAGCCATTTGTAATCGCTTCAGGCTTTGATTTTTGAATTTTTGGCTTCTTATCAGGGCTTGTGGCGGCCATCTCTTTCATTTGCTGCTCTTTTTCAACTCTGGGCATTTCAACAAAAAATGTCCAGCTAATCAGAACTGCTATTGATAAAATTGTTGCTAGTAATATGTTGGAGTTATTATTTTGCATTTTACTTTAAAGATTCTTTTATAGCTTGGCCAGCCGTTTTTATTGCTATTATTTCAAGGTTTTTAGTCACTTCTTTAGGCATGTCAATTAGATCTTTTTTGTTAGCCTCTGGTATCAAAACTGTTTTAATATTGCCCCTAAGTGCTGCAAGTAGCTTTTCTTTCAATCCGCCAATTTGCAAAACCTTGCCCGTTAGAGTTATTTCGCCAGTCATAGCAATATCTTTGCGAATTTTCTTGCCCGATAATATCGAAGCCAGAACAACGCACATTGCAACACCGGCCGAAGGTCCGTCTTTAGGAGTGGCGCCCTCTGGAACATGAATATGAAAGTCAAATTTATTAAATTTCTTAGAATCAATATTCATATCGCTCGCAATTGATCTTGCATAGCTAAAAGCAGCCTGAGCAGATTCTTTCATAACATCTCCTAAGTGACCAGTAATTTGAATTTTACCACTTCCTTCAAATTTTAACGCCTCTATATTCAATAAATCTCCACCATATTCAGTATATGCCAATCCAGTAACAACCCCCTTAAGATCCTGCTCTTTAGCAAGTCCAAAGTTAAATTTTTCAACTCCAGCATATTTCGACAAATTACTCTTGGTAATTTTAACATTTGAAGTCTTTTTGGTCACTATATCCCTGGTTGCTTTTCGTGCCAGATTGGCAATCTCTCTACCCAAACTTCTAACGCCAGCCTCAAAAGTATAGCGCCTAATTAATTCTAATATTGCTTCATTTGATATTTCAAATTCTTGATCACTGAGGCCGTTTTCTTTTTGCTCCTTTTGGATAATATGCTGTCTTGCAATTGACAATTTTTCTGTTTCAGTATATCCAGAAACTCTGATGATTTCCATTCTATCTCGAAGGGGAATTGGAATATTATTAACACTATTGGCCGTTGCCACAAACATTACATTAGATAGATCATATTCTATTTCCATATAATGGTCCGAAAAATTCATATTTTGCTCCGGATCCAAAACTTCAAGAAGCGCTGCAGCAGGATCTCCCCGAAAATCATTTGCCATTTTGTCTATTTCATCAAGCAATAATAATGGGTTTGTAACTTCAGATTTTCTCATAGATTGAATAATCCTGCCTGGCATAGAGCCAATATATGTTCTTCTATGCCCTCTAATCTCCGACTCATCTCTAACACCCCCCAGAGACAATTTAACATATTTGCGATTAAGAGCTTGTGCAATTGACTTTGCCAACGATGTTTTGCCAACCCCTGGAGCCCCCACTAGACATAAAATAGGGCCCTTAGAATTGTTATTCTTAATTTGCACAGCGATAAATTCGACAATTCTATCCTTAACTTTTTTTAAAGCGTAGTGATTACTATCCAAAATTTCTTGTGCTTTTTTAATATCACTATTTAGCTTGTCTTTTTTAGACCAAGGAAGCGCACAAATCCACTCAAGATAATTTCTAATGACACCAGATTCAGAGGAAAATGGGTTCATCTTGGCCAATTTTTTAAGCTCTGACTCGCATTTTTTTCTGATCTCTTTACTTAATTTTAGGTTTCTTATCTGCTGTTCTAATTCTTCAATTTCATTATCCTCATCTTGGCCAAGCTCTTTTTTAATATTTCGAAGCTGCTCCATAAGATACATATCTTTTTGGCTTTTAGCAAATTTTTCTTGAATTGACTTATTAATTCGCTCTTCTGTTTTAAAAATTTCAAGCTCCCCTTTAACAAGCTCAAGACTTTTGTATAATTTTTTTAACAAATCATTTTCCTGGAGAATTTCTTGCTTCTTATCAAGTGGACCATTTATATTTGAGGCAATTAAATATACCACCTCAAAGGGCGATCTAATTCTTGGAATTGAGGCTACAATATCTTGTGATATCTTTTTATTATATTTGGCATATTTAGTAAAATTATCAATTACTGACTTAATCAGACCCAGCATTTCCTGATTTTTATTTTCACTTGGCAGGGTGTCGTCAATAACGATTTCTGTTTCACAACAGAAAAATCTGTCTGACTTGATAACTCTTTTAACATTAGCGCGAAGCAAGCCTTGTATAACTATTTTTAATGTACCATCAGAAGTTTTGACTGATTCTACTATGTTGCATAAAGTGCCCGCTTGATATAGCGACTTTTCATCAAAATTATTACTTGTTGCGTCAATTTGTGTAACTGCAAAAATTGGCAAATTAAGTTTTCTTGCCTCCTCAATAGAAGCTAAAGATTTTTCACGACCAACCAAAATGGACGATGTCATTTGCGGAAAGATAACCATATCGCGCAGCGGCAGAGTGTAAAATGTCTGCGATTGTAATTGCTCTTTTTTGATTTGAGATCTTTGTTTTAACATATAAAATAAAAAATATTATAATATAATCTATATATAAATTCAAAAATTACAATGACAATTGCACTAACTTTTTTTTCAACATTTAGCCTCTGCCTTATTATAAACATAATTTTTCTTATTGTAAAAAAAAATAAGGCGCTTCAAACGCAGGGTCAGCTTATTCAAATTTCTAAAGAATTAGAAAATGTTAGACAAGAAAAAGAGCAACAAAAAAATGAATTATTTTTTCAAATTAAGACTTTACAAAATAAAGTTTCGCAATTTGAAATTCAAAACCAACTTCTAACTCAAGAAAAAAACATTATTGAAAATGAAAAAAAATCATGGTCCAAAGAAAAGGAAATTATGCTTCATAAATTATCGGAAGAATTAATAAAAAAATCTCACGCTCAACAAGAAATTATTAGCAAAAACCAAGAAGAAAATATTAAAAAAATTACCTTAGAGCTTTTTCAAAATTTTGAAAATGTTACCAATAAAGTATCTTCTCTTAATGACCAGGTGCAAAAATCTAATATTGCTGTTGAACTGACAAATCAAGCCCTGCTTAATCCCGGCGGATCGGGCAAATCAAGCGAAATTACCTTGGAAAATATTTTAAAAAATTCCGGACTCAAAGAAAAGCAATCACTTAATGATAATGGTGACTATTTATTGCAATCTCACTTTTCAAATTATAACTACTCATCAATTGAAGGTAAAAGACCAGATGCAATTTTATTTTTTTCAAATAATCAAGTTGCAGTCATTGATAGCAAATCATCATCTCATTTTATTGATTTGCAAAAAGCGCGCGCAGAAAAGGACAAAAAATTAGAAAAAGAAATATTAATTAAAATTAAAGAATCTTTTAAAAAACATCTCGAATCCCTCAAGAAAAAAGATTATGGCAAGATTGTTTTTGAAAGCCTTTTTAATAAAAAAATTAGCGATTATAAAGTAATGACAATTATGTTTTTACAAACAGAAAAAATGCTTGAAATAATTCACGAAATTGAACCTGACTTTGAAAAAAACGCGCTAGAAAATAATATAATAATTGCTACTCCAATTGGCTTAATTAATTTATTATCTCAGGCAAGAATAGTAATTGACAGAATAAAGCAAGAAAAAAATATCGAAATATTAAAAGTAGAAATAAAAAAATTATTAGATAAGGTGGCTCTAATTTTTAAAGACTCATCAGAGCTAGGAAAATCTTTAAATAAAGCCATTAATCACCATGACAAAATTACTAAAAATTTAAATCGTGGCATTTATAATTCGATAGAAAAAATTTCTGAATTAGGAATTGAAAGTAAAAAATCCCAAGATATAAACAAAATAGAAGAGCAATAATTTATAAGCCTTTTTTTAAATAACTTAAATGGTTTAATTAATAATATAGAAAATTTATATGATAAATTTTTTGGCAAAATTTTTAATGATCTTACTGCCAATTTCAAATATTATTATATTTCAACATTTTATATCGCATAAATTTTCTTCAAATGAATCAACCCATCTAGCCGCACAAATATCGCATAATAATTTACACGCTAATCATTCAGATAACAAAATATTTAAGGATCATTCTTGCATCATATGCGATATCTTTGTGACAATTAAAAACTCCTTAAATAATGCCTTATTTTTTAATTTTTTAGGCCTTATTTTATTTATTCAAATTAGAAGCTTTTTAAAGAATTTTTTAGCCAAAACAAATCACATAAATTACTATTCTCACGCCCCGCCATTAAGCTGTTAAAAAACAAATATTAACAACTTAATTTAATAAATAATGAAAAAACATATTATTACTCTTTGCGCAATATCATCTTTGATGATTGGCCAAGCAAATGCACAAAATGTCAATAAAGAAATAGCTTCTTTAAAAGATCGTCTAAATAATTTAGAAAAATCTTTGTCAAAAAGTAATTTAGACGAGATTAGATTTAACCCAAAAATAGGCCTTCTTCTTAATGGTAAATATCATAAATCATCTAACAAGGATGACGAATTTAATCCTGCAGGCTTTCAATTAGGTAATCACAGCCATAGCGCCCCTCAAGGATTTTCTTTATATGAATCTGAGCTTAGCCTTTCTGCTGATATTGACGATTTATTTAGCCTAAATTCTAATATTATTTTTGCCGATGAAGATGGCGAAGATAAGGTTGAAATTGAAGAGCTCTATGCTCAAACTTCAAAATTACCATATGGTCTTTCTTTAAAAATTGGTCGCTTTTTACCAAATATTGGCTATTTAAATTCTAATCACCTTCATACTGATAATTTTGCGAATAGATCAATAGCATTTCGTGCTTTTTTGGGCAATCATTATTTTGATGATGGCGCACAATTATCATGGCTTCTTCCTACTAGCTTTTATAATGAAATAGGGTTTGGATTATTTTCTGGTAGAAATTTCCCGGCCTCAGGTCGAGATAAAAATGGCACCCCAGTAAAAAGTGCCTTTTTTAAAACTGGTGGCAATTTGCTAAATGGCGAAATCCAATTAGGAGCATCATATCTTTCCTCAAAGACTGGCGAAAATGATAGGCAAAGCATCCACTATCATGATGGCGAGCAAGAAATAAATGCATTTTCAGGTGAAAGCAACTTATTTATTGCCGACTTAAAATATAGCTTTTCTTTAAGCGACAATATAAAAGAAAATGAAATCATAATTCAAGGTGAATATTTTAAGCGCGATGAAAAGGGGCTATATTCTCTTGCGCACAATAATACCCCAGAACCAGAAGAAGAGGGCAATGTGAATACAGCTCAAAGCGGATATTACGCCCAGGCAATCTATAAATTCTTACCTAAATGGCGAGTTGGATATCGTTACTCAAAGCTTTTTGGTAGCAAAAATAAAGATATTGCCGCATTTAAAGAAGGAGTATTGCAACATAATAATCACCGACCTTGTGCAAATACTATAATGGTTGATTATACTAATTCAGAATTTTCTAGAATTCGCTTTGAGTATGAAAATCAGAAGCTGCAATATAATGACAGCAATGATAGCGTAACTATACAATATAT
>JAUROA010000004.1 GCA_030835745.1 Alphaproteobacteria bacterium | reverse complement strand
ATTCTCTAGAAGGCGCTGTATTGTTGAAAAACTATCTTGTTAATATTTGTGGTTGTTCGCAAGATTGGACACCAGCTTCTTTTGTAGATGAGACGGTAGGTAAATTGAAAGAGAAATTAGGAAATGATAAAGTTATATTAGGCTTGTCTGGAGGGGTGGATTCTTCAGTAGCTGCAATATTGTTACATAAGGCAATTGGAACTAATTTGCATTGTATTTTCGTTGATAATGGTTTACTAAGAAAGGATGAGTTTTCATCCGTTTTGGAATCTTATCAAGGAATGGGCTTAAATGTTAAAGGAGTTAATGCAAGTGAAAAATTTTATTCCGAACTCAAAGATTTGACAGATCCTGAAGCAAAAAGAAAAGCAATAGGTAAAGTCTTTATTGACGTTTTTGATGAGGAGTCGCATTTAGTGGAAGGAGCAAAGTGGTTAGGTCAGGGAACTATTTATCCAGATGTTATTGAATCAGTCTCTGCAACAGGAGGACCAAGTGCTACAATTAAGTCACATCATAATGTTGGTGGACTTCCTAAAAATATGAAATTAAAGCTAGTGGAGCCATTAAGAAATTTATTTAAGGATGAAGTTAGAAAATTAGGATTTGAGCTTGGTCTTCCAGATAATATTGTTAATAGACATCCCTTCCCAGGACCTGGTTTAGCTATTAGAATTTTAGGAAATATTACACAAGAAAAAATTAATATTTTACAAGAAGCTGATCACATATTTATTAGCGAAATTAGAAAAGAAAATCTATATGATAAAATATGGCAAGCCTTTTGCGTATTACTTTCAAGTAAAACAGTAGGAGTAATGGGTGATAAAAGAACCTATGAAAATGTTCTAGCTCTTAGAGCGGTTACATCTGTAGACGGCATGACTGCTGATATTTTTCATTTTGATTCTAATTTTTTAGCAAAAGTTTCAAATAAAATTATTAATGAAGTACCTGGAATAAATAGAGTTGTATATGATTATACATCAAAACCACCTGGAACAATTGAATGGGAATAAATATGTCAAATTTTAATCTAACAAAAAATCAAAATAATATAAAAAAACTTTATAAAAATGCATTAATTATAGACCCTAAAACAAGATATAAGGAATATGGCAATCTATTAGTTGATGGAAGCGTTATTGCTGATTATGGGCCAAATGTAAATTGTAGTGATGCAGAAATTATTGAGTGTAATAAAAATATATTATGCCCCGGCCTTATTGATGCTCAGGTTCACTTTAGAGACCCTGGACAAACGCATAAAGAAGATATTAAAACTGGTTCAAAATCTGCAGCCGCGGGTGGAATAACTACAGTAGTATGTCAGCCCAATACTTCTCCTAATATTGATAATATTGAAACACTTGATTACATTTACAATAAGGCTAAAGAGCATTCATATTGCAATATACTAGCATATGCTTGTATAACTAAAGGGATGAAGGGTGTTGAATTAACAAATTTTAATGAGTTGGCAAAAAGAGGTGCTGTAGGATTTACAGATGACGGATTGCCAGTTATGAATGCACAAATTATGAGACTAGCATTTGAGCAAGCCAAGGAATGTAACCTTGCCGTTATTCAGCACGCAGAAGACCTTAATTTAACAAATAAAGGCTGTATTAATGAAGGCAAAATATCGCAAAAACTAAATGTTAATGGAATTCCTAACATTTCTGAATCTGTTATTGTTGAGCGTGATATTGCAATTCTAGAAGCTACAAAGTCAAAATACCACCTACTTCATGTTTCAACAAAAGAAGCACTTAATGCAATATTTAGAGCAAAAGATAATAATTTAAACGCAACCGTAGAAGCATGTCCTCATCACTTTCTATTAACAGATGAAGAGGTGCTGAAATCAGGAACAAATGCTAAAATGAATCCACCATTAAGATCTGAGATTGACAGAATGTCATTAATTGAAGGTTTAAGGAGTAATTTAATAGATATTATCACTACTGATCACGCTCCTCACGACATTGAAAGTAAGAGTAAAAATCTTAGTGATGCAGCCTTTGGAATTGTTGGTGTTGAAACCATGCTACCCTTATCGCTTAAATTATATCATGAATATAATATGGATATTATCGACATATTAGCAAAAATGACATGTAATCCTGCTAAATTATTGAATTACAATGCTGGTGTTATTAAAAAAGGTTCTAAAGCTGATTTAACACTAATTGACCTAAATTATGAATGGATCATTAAAACTGACAATTTTTATTCTAAATCAAAAAATTCTCCATTTAATAATTATAAGGTTAAGGGTAGGGCGCTAAAAACAATAGTAAATGGCGTTGAAGTATATTCAATTTAATGTATAAAATATTATCAATTGCAGGTTCTGATAGCAGTTCAATTGCAGGTATTCAGTCAGATCATAGGACATCGTTAAATCATAACATATATTGCGCAACATGTATTACAGCTCTAACAGCTCAAAATAGTAGCAAGATTTCAGCGATTAAACAATGCGATCCATCTTTTTTTGAACAGCAACTAAAAATAATTCTTTGTGATATAAAATTTGATGCTATCAAGATAGGCATGATACCTAATGAGCTAATAGCAGATATCATACATCACTATCTTAGTAAATTTAAAATTAAAATAATATTTGACCCTATAATTAAGTCATCATCTAATACAATATTAGCAAATAAAGAGGCAGTATCATCATTTATTAGTAAAATAATTAAAATCAGCTACATAATTACACCAAATATAGATGAAGCATCTAACCTTACAAATAGCAATATTACATCAATAAATGATGTAAAAAGTGCAGCAATTCAACTAAGAGCTTTAGGAGCTAATAATATATTGATAAAAGGAGGTCATCTGCTAAATAGCAAAAATCATGTAAGTAATATTTTATATGATAAAAATAATAACTTCTATGAAATAAAAAATAAAAGACTTGAAAAAAATTTTAGAGGCACTGGATGCGCTTTATCAACAGCAATTGCGTGTAATATAGCAATGGGCTATGATGTTTATAACTCAGTTAAAAAGGGAAATAGCTATGTTTATAAAACAGCCAAAAAAAATATTAAAATAGGAAAGGGTAAAAATATTCTAGGCTATTTATAATCTAGGATATTTGTAATATGTCTTAAACTATTTAAAAATTAATACCGCTCTTCTATTTTGCTTCCATGCATTTTCATTGCTATTTTTGGCAACTGGCCTTAATTCACCATAGCTGTAAATTTTAACTCTCGATGATTCAATATTGTTTTTTATGAGATAATTTTTTATTGCAATAGCTCTATTTTTACCTAGATTATAGTTATATGAACGAGTTCCTCTTTCATCAGTATGACCTTCTATTACTAAATTAATTTTATTGTTATCTTTGAGAGATTTAATAATATTATTCAATAAAAATTTTTTTGAAGGTGACTTAATAATATAGCTATCAAAATCGAAATATATTATAGAGTTACTATTGGCATAATTGAAGTTAAAATCTGACGAACTAAAAAACTTACTCTTAAAGGAATTAGAGCAAGAAGAAAGAAATAATAGTGAAAAGATAATAGATATGTTTAGAAATTTCATAATAAAATTAAAATAATAAGAATTTATTAAAACGAAAATTATTAAATAATAAATATTAAATATCAATAACCATTAAAGAATAGAAAAATAGCAATTATTAGTTGAATTAAAAAATAGAACTGTTAATATAAAGGAATCGGGAGTGTATTAGAATAAAAAAGTTTTTAACAAATATAATACACGCGCTTGGGTTTGCGCGGTGGTGGCTCCCGATTTTTTTCATTCTTCTATTAAAATATTATGGGTACAAAAAACAATCCAAAAAACAGAGCAAAAGGAGTCAAAAAAAAGATTTATTTTGATAAGACTAAAAATACAGAAATTGAAATTGACGCAATATATTATTACGGTGTTCATGCTGGTCATGGTAAATATATGGCTGCAAAGAATTCTTCATCTGGAGATCTTGTAATTGACGAATCTGGCAAGCCAATTCCGTTTGATCAAATCTAGTTATCTTCAAATTTTTTATTAGTTCATTTTTTAAATTAATTTTTTTCATATGCCTGAAGTAGTTATTAATGGTAGCGCTGGCAGATTAGAGGGTAGATATCACAAAAATTCTAATAGTAAGGCTCCTGTAGCACTTGTGCTTCATCCTCATCCATTACATGGCGGCACCATGAATAGTAAAGTTGTTTACAATACTTATAAGACTTTTGTTACAAACAATTTTACAGTTCTAAGAATCAATTTTAGAGGTGTTGGGCTTTCTGAAGGTAAATTTGATAATGGGGAAGGAGAATTACTAGATGCAACAGCTGCTCTGAATTGGCTTCACGATCAAAACCTTGAAGCAACAGAATTTTGGATTGCTGGTTTTTCATTTGGTGCATGGATTGCATTACAAGCTGTTATGAGAAGACCAGAACTTGAAAATTATATTTTAATTGCTCCTCCTGCCACTAAATATGATTTCAGCTTTATTGTTCCTTGCTCATCAACAGGATTAATTGTGCAAGGAGAAAATGATGAAATTACCAAAGAGTCTGATTCAGCAAAATTAGCAGAGAGGTTGTCCGCTAGAAATGAAGCAGATATTTCTTATAAGGTCATTGAAAATGATGATCATTTTTTTACTAAAAATCATTTTGATTTTATTTCGACAATAGATAATCACATTGAATCTCGCCTTATTGCAGATGCCGGAAAAGTTAGAAAAGTAAAAAGAGATAGAAGAAGAAGGAGAAAAAAGAAACTTGGAGTAGAAATAAAGCCAGAAAGAAATTATTTTCCAGTTAAAGATTTTACTATTTTTGAGTAATTAAGCACAATTATACAATTATATACATTGCTATCTAATATATTTTCTAATGTATTTCCCTGTTTTATCCTCCTAATTTTTAAGAAAAATTAACATTGTAGTAAAATAAAACTTTATATTATATAAAAATATGATATAATATTTTTAGCACTAAGTATTAATTTTACGAAATATTATAATGAATATTGAAGATATATTAGACAAGCTAAAAGTAAATTGCACTGAATTAACTAAACTCAATATTAAAGAAGTTGATAGTAGTAGTGCTCAAAGATTAGCTGAAGCACTTAAAACAAATACAGTTTTAAGCGATCTTAAATTAGATACAAATAATATAACAGATCATGATCTTAATGATATAGCTGAAGCACTTACTTCAAATTCAGCATTAACTACACTTACAATAACTGGTAATGATGGATCTTATTATAATATAGGACCTGAAGGTGCTACTATATTAGCAACAGCACTTAATTTAAATACGACCTTAAGAGAGCTTGATTTAAGTAGTAATAATTTAGGCGATGATGGAGTTATTGGATTATATAATGCATTTAGTTCAAATAGTAGCTTAAAAATGCTTGATTTGTCTGAAAACTCAATAGGACCTGATGGTGCATTAGTAATAGCCAAGCAACTTAATAAAAAATTAGCATTAACTAACCTTATTTTGGATTATAATGATATAGGAGATGATGGATTTAAAGAATTAGCTAAAGCGCTTGAAGTTAATACAATTTTGCGAAAACTTAGTTTATTTGGTCCTGAACCATTTGAACCGGATGAAAATTATCAAGAAGAAGCTATTCAAGATGATGAATATTATCCCCAGGAAGGAATTTTAGAATTAGCAAAAGCTCTTACTGTAAACACAACTTTAGATGAGCTTAATTTAGCTAGAAATATGATAAGTAATACTACAGCTACTAAAATAGCTGATGCACTTTTTGTAAATACAACTTTAACCGCTATTGGGTTAGGATATAATAGCATAGGAAATATCGGAGCTAGTAAAATATCTGAAGCACTTCAAACAAATAGCACTTTAAAGACTCTGGAATTACACAACAATAAAATTGAAGAGATGGCAGGATATTACCTAGCTAGAGCACTTTTAACTAACATAACATTGACTGATCTTACCCTAGATAAAAATGATATAGAAGATAGTGAGGAAATTACGAAAACCATATGTGATGCCACATTTGAAAATGAAGAATTGGAAGAGTTGGCAAATTGCTCAACACATCAAGAAAAGCGAATTGCATTTTTAATGGGAAGTAATCCAAAATTTGAGAAAGAGGGTGGAACTTGCAATATAAAAGGTCTGCCTAACGATGTATTAAAAATGATTTTGAACCCAAGCAGAAGCCCTGAAATAGGAAGAAATCTAAATACTATTTCATTGCAAAATCCTAGTCAGTTAGAACGTTAATCTTAGTAAATATCTTAAATATAAATATTGGTAACTATAATAGTAATTATATTTATGTGAATGTAATTAATAATAAAATAGCCAATTATTGCAAAAGATAAATAGATTGAATACATTCAAAGGTGTTTGATCAATTAATAGGAGATAAAAAAATATCATAAGATGGGTATAATATTTACTAATATAATTATATTAGAGTAAACTCCCCTGTTTTAAATTTCTCACATAATATATATTATGTAAAATAAATTCATAATAGTTAAATTTAAATATGCTTTAGTTATATATTACTTCTAAATATTAATCTAAATTAATCTAAGGCTAAATTTTAAACTTTGTAATAGCTATTCAGCAAAAATTGGTTTTAATTTATATATATCATCAAAAGCATTGCCATATATAATATTATATTTGCTGGCTATATTATTGTTAATATTATTTATTTCTTTTAATAAATTAAAAATCAACAATCTGATATTAGCATCGCAAGATGCTCCTCTATATTCGATTCTTTGAAATTTTGGATTAATATTGCTCTTGGCAATTCTTACTAAACAAGTTCTGTTATCATATCCATATGATAAATTTATTGGAGCGCAAAATTTTCCCTTTTTATATAAGCTTATATTTAATTCTTTATTAAATCTTAATTTGGAGTTTTGTGAATTTTTTACAAATAAAAATTGATTAATTTCAGATGTAGCATCTAATAATTTACAACAAAAATTATTTATAATAATTTTATCATCAATATAATCATCATTATAATTATGTAGTGAAAAATTTAACTGCAATGAACTACCACAATCATCCTTAAATGGCTGACCCTCAATTACTGGGTATAAATTATATTGTTTTAATATATGTTTTATACGATTTTTATAAAAAGATAATTTATAGCATAATTCATTAATATTATATGTAGCGTCTAAAACAAGCTCAACCTGTGAACCGCCCTGCTCTTTTGTGAAATTATTACAATTAAATGAATAGTTAAGTATATTTATGATATGTGATAATTTATTACATTCAAGCTTCCTTAAATCATTATCAACAATGTAGAATTCAAACTCAACCCCAATCATAAGTCTAAATTTGTGACTTTCTTCAAATATTTTAGTAATTTGAGTTAAATTTGTCACAAATTTACTATAGATTTCCTTCTATCCAATCTTTTAAACCTGATTTTGGAAGTGACCCTACTTTTGTATCAACAACTTGTCCATCTTTAAATAAAATCATTGTAGGAATTCCTCTAACCATATATTTTGAAGGAATTTCAGGATTATCATCAATGTTAATTTTAAAAACATCAATTTGTGAAGACATTTCATCTGAAATTTGATCAATAGTTGGTGAAAGCTGTCTACAAGGTCCACACCATGGTGCCCAGAAATCAACTAATACTAATTTATTGTTAGTTAACACGTCTTTTTCAAATGATGCATCTGTTGAATCTTTAGCCATTTTTTACTATAAATAATTGATAATAAGTTAAATTATAGCTATATAACTATTTTTGATTATTACAAAAATATATTTTGTTAAAAGCCACTAATATATTAAAGATAACTTTTGATAATTCTTTATTCAAGATATTATTATAGTTAAAAAAAATTTTCTACCAATTTATAAATTTTTAAATGTAAAATTTATACCAAATGTTTGTTCTGGTTTGATAAAGTTTTCAGGATTATTTTCTCTTAAATATAATCCAAAATTAGTGCAGCAACCATTTCTATAAAGGCTTATTTGTCTAGATATTATTCTTTTACTCTTAAGATCTTTAACAAAACCTGTTGATATATCAACTCTTTTTGTTACCTTAATTTTAGAATTTAATGATATTTGTTTCTTTTCACCTACAGTAAAATTAGTTATTTTATCTGACATTTTAAGATAGTTACCATATAATGTTATGTTGTTATATCTTGCCCTGAAGTTAACCTCATCAAGATTACTATTGTGGTTATTACTATCAATTTGAAAGAAATATTGGATATTTAAAAGATCTTTAAGATCATATTGTATCCTGCCAACATAATTAGATGTATTATTATCATTAAGGCCATTAATTTTGCTATTTTTCTTTTTGTTCATTAGCGCCTGTCCAACTGTTAATTCTATAGTATTTATATTATTTTTAATAGAAGATGATAGTCCATAGCTTAATCTATTGCCATTTTCATTTAAATCATATCCTGAATAATAATTGTCAGAAAAAATATTGCCAAAACCTAACTCCATATTGTTATTATCAATATTAATATTGTTATTATTTGTTCTAGAAGATTTAAAATTAATAAGTGGTTCAATTATATAACTTTTATTTCTATGTTTTTTAACCATTGGCATTGACCAATTTAAAGATGCTGAAGCAGTATTTACATTATCATAATTATTATTTCTATCATGATTATAGATATTATTCTTCTTTATGTTATGCTTATAAAAATCACTCTTACTAGTAAATTTAGCTCTCATCATACTACCCTTAATAATTAGAGGTATCTCTATTTTTGGTTTTAATGATAATCTATTATATTGTGAATAATTTTCATGACTAAAAGTGGTAATATTACTATTAATACTAATTTTAGCATTATTAAAAATTGGGGAAAACTCTTTATTATATGTTGCCGATGGAACAAATATATTTAACTTATTTTGACTAAAATTTTCTAACTCTTGAAAGCGCGTAAAATTTAAGAATAAGTAATCCCTATTATTAATATAATTATAATTAAAAAACGATCTAGAATGGCTAAGATAATTATCTTGATAATCTCTTAGAAAACTTGTATCTGATAAAATATTTAATTTGTAATCACTACTAGAATTTTGAGACAAACTAAATTCACCATCACTATCAAAATTCCAGCGATAATATCTTTCATTACGATCTTTTATGGTTAAATCATTATTTTTTGACATTATTTTATTATTAGCTACATTTACATTAACCTTATATTTACCTCTTGCAGTATCATGTCGATATCTGCTTGACAAAATAACTCTACTTAAATCAAGACTAAATTTTGGGGTTAATAAAAGATCCTTATTTTCACTAATATTAAAATAATATGGAGTAACAATACCAAATCCAAATTTACTACTCTTGGCGTAGCTTGGAAATAAAAAACCTGATTTTTTTTCCTTTGAAGGTAAGGAATTAACAATATAAGGTATATAGATTACAGGAACATCATATATTTTTAATATTGCATGCTTAGTTTTAATAATTTCTTTATTATTATCAATTTTAACTTCTTTAGACTCTAGAACGGCAAATCTATCATCATTATCTATTTTTTGACTTCTTGATATATTAATATTAGGACAAAACGAAAATTTAGCATTATTAAATATAGTATGATCATTTTTATTATATTTAACATTACTCGATGAAAAAAAGGAACCATCAAAAAGAATGAGTTGCGCATCATCAAATTTACCAATATTAAATTCATCATTAATAACAGCAAAATCAGATTTTATCAGGCCAAATTTATAATTATTTAATTTTACATTACCAATGGCATTAATTTCGTTTTTTTTCTTATTATAATTAACTTTATCAGCAAACATCCTATTTTCTCCCTTCATTATTTCAACATTACCTGTTGCAGTAATTGTCTCCTTTGTCCTATCTGCTGTTACCTTTTTTGCTTCAATTGTTGTCGGAAGTTCTGAATTTTGTGCCGCATATAATGAAAAGCAATATGAAGTAAAAAATTCAAATAGCAAAAGAAAGAATAATAATTTACTACGAAATTTTAATTTCATTACTATTAATAATATGGAAATTATTTAATTGCTTTATCTTCTATATGTAAGATGGCTTATTAGATTTATTTTTCTTAAGCCAGAAAGATATTATAAATCTAGTAAGCATAATTGCACTAAACATAGAAGATATAATACCGATAGAAAGAGTTGCTGCAAAACCTTTAACAGGCCCATTGCCAAAAAAGAATAATGTAGTAGCAACAATTAATGTAGTTATATTAGAATCAAATATCGTACGATATGCACTTTTAAAACCGCTATCAATTGCAACAATTATTGATTTATTACCAACCACCTCCTCTCTTATTCTTTCAAAAATTAAAACATTTGAGTCAACGGCCATACCAATTGTAAGAACGATTCCAGCAATACCAGGTAGCGTTAAATTGGCACCAATTATTGCAAGCAATGCTATAATAAGAGCTATATTTATAATAAGTGAAATATTTGCAAATATACCAAATCTTTTATAATAAAAACACATTGCAAAAATTACAGAAAATAATCCAGTAAGCGCAGCTATAGTTCCACTTAAAATTGAATCATGCCCAAGTGATGGACCTACTGTTCTTTCTTCGATTATTTTTAAAGGCGCCGGTAAGGCTCCTGCCCGCAATAAAAGAGCTAAATCTTTAGATTCATTTACTGTAAAATTACCTGTAATAACACCACTACCTTGAGTAATTGGAGTATTTATCCTTGGGGCAGTTATTACTTCACCATCAAGAATAATGGCAAATATTTTATTAATATTATTACGAGTTATATTAGCAAACTTTCTAGAACCCTCTGCATTAAAATTAAATCCAACTGCCGGACTTCCATCATAATAGGTACTATTAGCATCAGTAAGAAGATCGCCACTTAAAATAACTTCTTTATTTACAAGGTAACTATTATTATCAAGTCCTCTTAATACCATATATTCTGGATTTGTATTTACAGATGAATAATTAATAGATCTTACAAAGTGAAAAGTCATTTTAGCAGTTTTGCCAATTATTTTCTTTAACTGAGATGAATCGTCAATTCCAGGAACTTGAAGCAATATCCTATTTCGACCCTGAGCTTGAATTGTTGGCTCCTTAGTACCGGTTTCATCAACTCTTCTTCTTATAATTTCAATTGACTGACTTAAAACATCTAATTTCATTTTATTTATGTGCTCATTTTTATATAATAATAAATAGCCAACTTTATTTTTTGATATTATAATATTTTTATTTACATCCTTAATAATCTTTTTTATTTCCTTGTAAGGGGTATTGTCATATATTCTAAGCAATATATTTTCATTCTTTTTAATAATAGCTCTAATATTATTTTTTCTAAATCTCATTCTTAGTTCAGAAGCAACTATATTAAGATTATCATTAAGAAAGGACTGAAAATCAATTTCCAATGTAAGCTGAGATCCACCTTGAAGATCTAGGCCAAGATTTAGATTATTATCAGGGAAAATTTTTTTTAATATGTGATTTTGACTAATAAAGACCCCAATTGCATAATATAGTGCAAAAAAACATATTAATAATATAGCGCTAATTTTATATCGTGAAAAATTAAGCATTTTTATTTTTGATTTTTTTATTTTTTGAATCCTTTACCTCTTCCTTTTCTATGTCGCTAATATAGTTTCTTGCAATGTTAATTATGACATTATCTGCAATTTCAATTGCGATTTTATCGCTATTTTTATCAATAGACTTAATCCTGCCATAAATCCCTGAATTAGTAATTATTTTATTGCCAATCTTTAACTCAGAAATTAACTTTTGATGATCCTTAATTTTCTTACTTTGCGGCCTTATAATTAGAAAATAAAAAATTGCAAATATAAGTATTAATGGAATAAAACTTGAAATATTATTGCTTGCAGCAGATTCTTGAGCATATGCCGGAGAAATTAAAAGATCTAATATCATAGTTATTTTGAAATAATTTGGTTAATATCATTAAAAGTAATAAATAGCATTAATGTTATAATAATGCCAAATCCAATTTGAAAAAGAATTTTTTGCAATTTGAATGGAACTGGTTTTCTTGTGATTGCTTCTATAATGTAAAAAAATAAATGACCACCATCTAAAACAGGAATCGGCAGTAGATTTATCACTCCAAGATTAATAGATATAAGAGCACAAAACCATAATATAACCAGAAATCCCATCTCAAATGTCTTGCCAGAATATTTGGCAATCTTAACTGGGCCACCAAGCTCCTTAACAGATCTGTCGCCTATAATTAATTGTGATATCGTTTTTAAAATAGCAGCTGAAACTTCATAGGTTTTAATTAAGGAATATTCAAAACTCTGAAAAATGTTAATCTTTTGATGAATTACTTTTGAAGATGTAATTCCAATCATAGGAGTGTATATTTCTTCTCCTGCAAAATCTTTGCGCTTTACCTTTTTTGGAGTAATAGCAATATCAAATATTTTAGACTCTCTTCTAACGCTAAATTTGAGAGGATCACCAATATTTAATGAAATTATAGCAATTATATCATCAAAATTTTTAACCCTCTTATTATTGATTGATAATATTTCATCATTTGCTAATATCCCAGCATAAAATGCAGGGCTATCTGGCTTTACTTCTCCAATTATAGTTGAAGATTGGGTAATACCAGCAATTCTAAAAATTATGGTAAAAAGAACTATTCCAAGAATAAAATTTGCAATTGGTCCAGCAGCAACTATAGCCATTCTTTGCCATACAGTTTTGTAAATAAATGATTGAGCCTGTTGTTCTTTAGTCATTTGCAATGTAAGGTCATGGTCTTGTATTGATGCAGCATTACGATCTCCATACATTTTAACATATCCTCCAAATGGTATGAGACAAAATTTCCACAATGTTGATCTTTTATCATGGAACCCAAATAACTTCTTACCAAATCCAATAGAAAATTCTTCTATTTTTACTTTATTAAATCTTGCAACAATATAATGACCATATTCATGTATAAATACTATAAATGATATGATAAGAATGAAAGCAAAAAGATTTTGAAGAAATATTTGTATCATTTACCTATGATATTTATTTGCTATTGGTATAATTTGATTCTTAACTTCCTGACAATAATTAATAATATTATCAATATTGCTAAAATTGCAATATTTTACTGAATTAATTGAATCATTAATGATATTTATTATTTTGTCAAATGTTATCATTTCATTTAAAAAATATTTAACTGCAATTTCATTGGCCATATTAAATATTATAGGCATATTACCACCAATTTTAAGTGCAGCTTTACATAACTTGATAGCTTGATATTTATTTTCATCAACTTCGTAAAATTCTAACTTACCAATTTTGGCCAAATTAAGATCTTGATGATATATATATCTTCTTTTAGGATATGTAAGACAATAGGAAATTGGAATCTTCATATCTGGAAAGCTCATTACGCTATGAGAAGAACCGTCCTTATAGTTTATTATTCCATGAATTATAGATTGAGGATGAATAATTACGTTAATTTGTTCAATTTTAAGAGAAAATAAATAATATGCTTCAATTACTTCAAGAGCTTTATTAACCATGGTTGCAGAATCAACTGAAATTTTCTTACCCATTGACCAGATTGGATGCTTTACTGCCTGCTTTACGGTTACATTTTTAAAATTGATATTTTTATTAAAAAATGGACCACCTGACGCTGTTATTGTAATATTATTAATATCAGAAAGCTTGCTATTTAGCAGCTGAAAAATTGCATTATGCTCTGAATCAATTGGAATAATTTTAACGTTTTTCTTGCGTGCTAAATCTAGCATAAAATTTCCAGCACATATTATTGATTCTTTATTTGCTAGAGCAATATTAGAGCCACTGCAAATAGCATTATAGGTTGGTAATAACCCATCAACTCCTACTATAGCAGATATAAATAAATCGCACTTTATTAATGCTGTTTTAGAAACTGCATTATCTCCGTGCAATATTGTAATATTTTCAATATCTGATAACTCATCTTTGATTTTTAAATAATAAGAAGAATTTTTTATAACAATATATTTAGGCCTAAATTTTCTTGCCTGAGCAGCTAATAGCTTATAATTATCATTAGCAATAAGAGCTATTATATTGAAATTACTTAAATTATCCGATATTACAGATAATGCACTAACACCAATAGATCCGGTGGATCCAAATATTGAAACATCCTTTTTTTTCACTTATTACTATTATCCTCCTGCGATATTATTGAATTTATCTTTAACGAATTTTTATGAATATTATCAAGATAAAATTTCAAATTAGGAATATTTTTAAGAATTCCACTTTTAGCAATATTCTTCTTAAAGTAAGATGTGTTATTGTTAAGTTCAGTTATAATTTTATCAGCAACTTTATCATTACCGTAACATGCAACAAATATTTTTGCGTTTTTTAAATCTGGACTAAGGTCTATTTGAGATAAGGTAAGGTGAATATTCTTTAATCGCAAAATATCTTGTTCATGAAAAATTGTTGTAAGATATCTTTTGAGATTTTCGGCAACTTGCAATTGCTTTTTTGACTTTATTTTCATTAAAATGTTTTGTAATCATGAACTCCTTCAAGGACAATATTAAATGTAAATATTTTTATTGATTTAGCATCTAAGATATTAGAATATTTCACTGGAGCACTAAGCTTTTCTCTTTCCCACTTTTCATATGCAAGAAATTGATAATCCTTGGCATTATCAGGATGGCCTTTAAAATATATTTCAGTCTCAAGCATACCAAATTTTTCATGACTAATATTGGCATTAATATGTGGAGCTCTTCCTGCAGTTTTACCAGGCATAACTGTAATAAAATAATAATTGCCTAAATTATCTGTAATTGATTTACCAGACATATTAAAATATTTATCAACATAACCACTATCATTCTCAAGTAATGTGTGATATTTGCCTGCAGAATTTGCTTGCCAAATTTGAATTACTGCCCCAGAAATAGGAACATTAAATGAATCGGTAATTCTTCCTTGTAATATAATTATCTCGCCAAAAGCTCTATAAAAAGCTCCAACTTTTTTTACCAGATTATTTGATAATGAGAACTCATTGGGAATTGATAAATCGGCAGAAAAAAATCTAGATGGAGTTTTTCTTAGGGGCTTAAAATTTGTTGGCAATGAGTCATTTGTAATTTTTACTGGTTCATAATTAAAATCTTGGCTAATTTTCTTAATTGTAGGATAATAATATTCTTCATCACGATATTCTTCTTGAGCCCAAATATTGCCATTTAGCAAAAAAGTAATAAAAATTGTAAATAGTAATCTCATTATTAATTATAATTTAGGCAGGGTAACACCTTGCTGTTTCATATATTTTCCATTCTTAGTGTCATAAGAAATATTGCATTCTTTATCACCTTTAAGAAATAAAAACTGACAAGCACCCTCAAAAGCATATATTTTTGCCGGTAATGGAGTTGTGTTAGAAAATTCAAGCGTAACATGACCTTCCCATCCAGGCTCAAGAGGTGTAACATTAACAATAATGCCACATCGAGCATAGGTTGATTTACCAACACAAATAACTAATATATCTTTGGGAATTTTAAAATATTCTACAGTTCTTGCAAGGGCAAAACTATTAGGAGGTATAATGCATATATCTGTTTTTCGATCGACGAAACTCGAACTTGAAAAATTTTTTGGATCAACAATTGCTGAATCTATATTAGTAAATATTTTAAACTCATTAGAAACTCTGGCATCATAACCATAAGATGAATTACCATAAGATATGATTTTATCACCCTTAGAGTCATATCTAACTTGTTTATCCACAAAGGGATCTATCATTTCTTGTTCTTGAACAAGCTGAGAAATTGTATTGTCAGAAATTATGGACATTTTAATTAATTATTTTAGAAATTTAATTAATAATATCTTTATAAAGTTTGTTAAATCAATATAAAATATTCAATTAATTAATGATCATTTTATAATATTTTTGCATGCATGACTTAAATTATTTACATGATATTTTAGTATTATTATTTGCAAGTGTTACAATTCTTGTTATTTTTAAGCAATTAGGCCTCAGTCCAGCATTAGGATATTTACTTGTTGGCGCTGCAATAGGTCCCTTTGGATTTGAAATACTAAATATAACTGATACCGCTAAATCAATTGCTGAATTAGGTATTGTATTTCTACTATTTGCATTAGGTCTTGAATTATCCTTTTCAAGATTAATAGAAATGCGTAAATATGTTCTTGGATATGGTAGTTTGCAAATTATCATTTCTGCTATTGTACTCTCTATTATAACTCAAAAAGGTCTAAGGGTGTCAATTGAAGTAGCTATTTTAATTGGCAGCGCCCTAGCCTTATCATCTACAGCAATTGTTTTACAAGAAATTGCTGAAAATGGGGAGCAAACTACAAGAGTTGGTAGATTATCTTTTTCAATTTTGCTAATGCAGGATCTTGCTGTAATTCCGATATTAGTATTATTGCCACTTCTTGCAGGTGATAATGTTAATATTACCAGAGCATTAAGTGGAGCGCTAGTCAACGCTATTATTGCCATGACTATAATTTTTGTTATTGGCAGATCCCTTCTTCGGCCAATTTATCGCATGATTGCTGAAACTAGAAATAATGTATTATTTCTTAGCTTTACTCTAATTATAATTTTAGGATCTGCTTATATGAGTCATGAATTAGGATTATCATTTGCACTTGGAGCATTTGTTGCAGGGTTAATGGTAGCAGAAACTGAATATCGCTATCGCGTTGAAGAAGAAACATCATCGCTGAAAAATTTATTAATGGGCCTGTTCTTTATGACCATTGGCATGTCATTTGATTTTAATGAACTAATTGATAGCCTTGCTTGGATAATTCTTGGATCATTTGCTTTAATATCATTTAAAGCAGTTATAATTGTTACATTATGTCGCTCATTTAACTTTCCTCTTGGCCCTTCAATTCATGCTGGATTTCTCCTTGCGCAAGGTGGTGAGTTTGCCTTTGTAGTATTATTAATGGCCGTTAATCAAAATCTTATTCCAGGAGATACTTCGCAATTTTTGATGACAATTGTTACATTAACCATGGCAACAACCCCTTTACTAGCTTCACTTGGAAGAAAAGTTAAATCATATATTTATACCAAGGAAGTTCTCAAAGATAGCAAAATTAAGAAGGAAATTAGCGATATTTCAGGCCATGTTATAATTGTTGGTTTTTCAAAAGTTGGACGTGTCATAGCAAATATTTTACGAAAGAAAAATATTCCATATATTGTGTTAGATAATAATCACAGAATGGTGAAAATCGAAAAAACAAATGGCTATAATATTATATATGGCGATTCAAAAAATTCTGATGTTTTAAAACATATAGGTATTGAAAAATGTGAATCAATAATAATAGCTATGGATGACGAGCTTACATGTATTAATATTACTAAATATATTCATAAAAAATATCCTGATGCAACAGTTATTACCAAGTCTGAATCTTTAAATAATGCTCAAAGATTTAGAAAAGTTGGTGCATCATATGTTGTTTCTAAAAATCTTGAAACGGGGCTGCAAATGGGGCATGCGGCACTTGCATCTGTTGGTATAAATAATAGTGAAATTAATGATGCTTTAAGTTCATATCGCGACATAAATGATGACATATTAAATGAGCCTATCATTGCTCATAGACATGAATCATCTGCAGATGATAACATATTTGAAAATAATGATGACGACAATAATAATAAGTAGAAAGAGGTTACATTATTAACCTTGATTTACCTATTTACAATTTATTTAATTTTGCATTATTTTTAAGCCAATTCTTCATAGATCTTGCCGGAATTCCTGCAACCACTTCAAAGTTACTAACATTTTTTGTTACACCTGACATTCCAGCAATTTTGGCGTAATCACCAACTTTAATATGACCAGATATATTACTTCCACCACCAATTTGAACAAAATTACCAATTTCACTACTACCCGCAATTGCACTGCAGCCAGCAATAACACAGCCTTTCCTGATTACAACATTATGTGCGATTTGACATAAATTATCAATTTTTACATCATCTTCTATTATTGTATTATTTATGGCACCCCTATCAATGCAACTATTTGCACCAATTTCTACATTATTATGAATCTCAACAATTCCAATTTGAATTATTTTATGATTTTTATTTTTAAAAAATGCATATCCAAATCCATCCTGACCAATTGATACTCCATTATGAATTACAACATTCTCTTTTATTATAGCAAATGATATAACAGAATTTGCATTAATAGTTACATTATTACCAATTTCACATCCTGGCATAATTGAACAATTTGGACCAATAACACAATTATCGCCAATCACAACATCACTGCCAATATATGTATTAGGAGATATTATACAATTTTTACCAATTATTGCTGAATCATCAATCATTTTGCTAGTTGTTTTGCAGCTTTTGACCTCATAAAGCATATCAGCAATTACACTATATGCATAATATGGGTCATCATGCTCTATGATTATCATATCACTTGGAGCAAGTTTTTTATCATTACCTCTAGCAAAGCAATATTTTGCACAAGATTTCTGAAAATTATCCTTATATTTAGATGATGAATAAAAAGTCAATTGAGTTTCATCAGAATTATCTAATGTTGCAATATCATATATTTTGCTATTAAGGTCAATTGACGACTCTATTTTTGCATCTGTAACTCTGATAATATCATTTAGCGTTAAAAATTCTTGCTTCTTTAAAAAAAATTTAGAATTTATCATTTGTAATTATTTTAATTTATTTCCATTTAACAATTGGTGGCATTGACATTAAGATTGCATCTATATTTCCGCCTGTCATAAGTCCAAATTTTGTACCACGATCATAGATTAAGTTAAATTCAGCATATTCAGATCTTTTATAAAGCTGATACTCTCTTTCTTCTTTAGTCCAAACCTTTTCAATATTATTAGCAATAATTTTTTTAAATAAATTTAAAAAAATATTACCTACATCTTTAGTAAAATTAAAATCATTATCGAAATTATTACTATTTAGATAATCATAAAATATACCACCAACTCCTCTAGAAATATTTCGATGTTTAATAAAAAAATATTCATCGCACCATTTCTTATATTTTTGATAATATGATTGATTATATTTATTGCATAATTTTTCTAAATTGTGGTGAAAAAATTTAGTATCTTCCTTATTTTCATATATTGGATTAAGATCCGTCCCACCGCCAAACCATGATTTTGTTGTATTGATAAATCTAGTATTCATGTGAATTGCAGGAATATGAGGCGATTTCATGTGGGCCACAACAGAAATACCACTAGCCCAAAAGGCTGGATCTTCACTCGCACCAGGTATTTTATCTTGGAATTCTTTACTAAATTTACCATATACTTTTGAAAAATTTACTCCTACTTTTTCAAATAATTCACCTTTCATTATTGACATTTCTCCATATCCTCCATCAGCACCATCTTGGTCCCTAAGCCATTTTGTTCTAATAAATTTATTTTTAGCACTTAATTTGCTATATTCATTTTCTAATATTTCAAATTCATAGCATATTTTATCTCTAAGTTCTTGAAACCAATCAACTGCTAATTTCTTTTTTTGTGAAATATCCATTTTACTAAAAATTAATTAATGCTATATAAATTAACACTTTTAATATAAATATATATAGTTTTTTTAATAAATCTTAATTTCTTATGAAATTTAAATCTGCCTTTCTTAATGAATTTTATAATAGAGGTTTTTACGATAATTCTACCCACCCTGAATTACTAGATAAATCTTTTAATCAACAAATTACAGCTTATATTGGATTTGATTGCACAGCTGCTGATTTGCACATAGGAAGTCTAATTCAAATTATGATAATAAGACTTTTACTAAAATATAATCATAAAGTACTAATATTACTCGGACAAGGTACAACCAAAATTGGTGACCCTTCCGGCAAAGATAGTTCTCGTCAAATTCTAAGCCATCATGCCATATGCAATAATATGGAGTCTATAAAGCAATCTATTGTCAAATTTCTACCTAAAAATAGTAATTATCAATTTGTTAATAATAATGATTGGCTCGAAAAATTAAACTATATTGATTTTTTGCGCGATATTGGCAGTAAATTTTCAATTAATAAAATGTTAAGCTTTGATTCAGTTAAATTAAGACTTGATCGTCAGCAAAATTTATCTTTTTTAGAATTTAATTATATGATACTTCAAGCATATGATTTTTATCAACTTAACACAAAGCATAATTGCACCGTTCAAATTGGTGGAAGTGATCAATGGGGAAACATCATTAATGGCGTTGAACTAACCAGAAAACTTAATAGCAAAAAAGATAGTCATTCAGAGGTTTATGGATTAACATCTCCTTTAATTACTACTGCAGATGGAAAGAAAATGGGAAAAACCGAGAAGTCAGCTATATGGCTTAGCGAATTAAATCTTGAACCTTATGAATATTTTCAATATTTTAGAAATATTGATGATAATGATGTTAAAAAATTTTTACTTCTATTTACTGAACTTGAATGTGACTATATAAATCAATTATGTATTAATAAAGGAAATGAGCTAAATAAGGCCAAAGAAATATTAGCTTATGAAACTACCAAAATTTGTCATGGTCAAGATAATGCTAATTATTGCCTTAGTAAAGCACAAAATATTTTCTTAAGCAATGATATTGAAAATATATCTGCCACATTAATTACTCATCCTTTATCAGAAATTAGATTAAGTGATATTATAAAAAAATGCGCTAATTGTGATTCATTAAATCAGGCAAAAAAATTAATTCTTGGAAATGCTATCAAAATTGATGACTTAATTATTAATGATATAAATCATAGATTTAACAGTAATTGCAATTTTAAATTACAAATTGGCAAGAAAAAATTTTTTAAAATTAATTTAACTCTAAATCATGAATAATAAAAATAGCAAGGTAATTGCCATGGGCAATGCTATTATGGATATAATTATTAAATGCGATGAATCAGTTCTTAGAAATAATGATCTGATCAAGGGATCAATGACATTAATTGATGAGCAAATGGCAATAAAATTATCGCAATTAAATATTGCAAAAGTTGATTGTGGTGGTTCTGCAGCAAACACAATATATTGCATGTCACAATTATCCAGCAATGAATTTGAATTTATTGGAAAAGTAGGTAATGATGATTTTGGACATGATTTTATTAGAAAAATAAATTCACAAAACATAAAATTCTACTCACACATGGATGAAAGATCGCAAACAGCAACATCTTTTATAATTGTAACTCCTGATGGGCAAAGAACAATGTGCACTAATCTTGGCTGTGCTAGCAATATTAATGAGGATGATATCATAGAAGATAGCTTTGCTCATGCCCAATTACTCTATCTTGAAGGATATCTATGGGACAAGCCAAATGCAATAAGGGCAATAGAAAAAGCTATTAGATTTGCTAAAAAATATAAATTAAAAATTGCCCTTAGTCTCTCTGACTCATTTTGTGTTAAACGTCATAAATTAGATTTTCTAAGAATTATTAATGATGATATAAACATATTATTTTGCAATGAAGACGAGATGCTGGCACTAAGCGATAAAAAATACTTTGATAGAAATGAAGTTCAATTTTTCTTTAAAAAATTTGATAACCTTATATCTGTTGTAACTAGGGGGAGCAAAGGTTCTATTGTCATAAATAACGATATTTACAATTCATGTCCACCTCATATTGCAAAAAATATTACCGATACAACAGGTGCGGGAGATATATTTGCTGCAGGGTTTTTACATAAATTTCTTACAGATGATTCATTAGTTAATTCATGCGATTTTGGCAATAAGCTTGCCAGTAGAATCATTCAAAAATATGGAGCAAGATTCAATCCTTCCGATATATTAGAATAATACTTATTGCAACAATTAAGATAATTGGATACCAACTAGCTTTAATTTCAGAAATTAAACCATATGATCCGATATTTTGAATAATTGAAGTAAATATATAAATAATTAGTCCTGATATTATGCCAATAAAAATATTTAGAGATAATTTAGCGCTTCTATTATGAACAACACCAAAAAAGCATGCTATCATAATCATGCCAACAAATAAAATAGGTTTGGCTAGCATAGCATGATAGTAAACCTTAAATTTTGATGTTGCAAAGCCTGAAAGCTCCATATTTTTAATTATTGAGGGCAATTCAAAAATTGAAAATAATTTAACATCCTGAAAATTATTAATAATTTTTTCTCTGTCAAATTCCTTTTTAAGATTAGTTGACACAAACATTTTATCAACTTTATCATTAACTAAAATATTATTATTGATTATTACATCCTTTAATATCCAGTTATTATCTTCCAATCTAGAAGATCTGGCGTCTAGTCTTTGATAAAAATTATTATTATTGTCAATAAAGAGAAATTTTACATTTTTTAATTCAATATTATTTTTATAAACACCATCAGCTTTTATAATAATTTCACCACCATCATTAATATTTTTCTGCCTTAGCCATATTACATCCTTAATTGATATTAATTCTCTAATTTCTTTATTAATAAATATTTGTTCTATATTATTAAATTTTTTCTGCATTACTATAAAAATTGGATTAATTACAGAAATCCAGATAACACCCACCACAAATCCAGATATTAAGATAGGCTTTAAAAGTGAGAAAATTGAGTAGCCACCAATTCTAATTATAACAATTTCACTACTTAATGAAAATTTTGCAAAAGTAATTAAAGCTGCAATGAGAATGATAGAAGGTGATATATCATTAATAAATCCACCAATTTGAAGAAATGACATATATGGAGCAACAGCTATTGGAGCCTGAGATGATTTTACCTTATCTAATGCATCAAATAAATTAATAAAAAATATTAATATTGCAAATAATAGTGTAATTTGAATAAATTTGATAATGAATTCTTTTACCAGATATTGATCTATCTTTTTTATATTTATCATTGTCTTTTTTTGATATTGCTATCACTTAATAATTTGCAACAAAACATAATACAAAATATTATTATTAAATAT
>JAUROA010000067.1 GCA_030835745.1 Alphaproteobacteria bacterium | reverse complement strand
AGGTAATGAAAATGATCTAACTAGTGGAAGTGGTAATGATAGTGATAGTAGTCAAGGTAGTGGAAGTGGTCAAGGTAATAACAATCTTTTAATCTATGCTGTAGGGGGTTCTGCTTTTGCTGCTACACTAATTATGGCTTTCAAACAATTGAAAAGGCGGGAAAGAGCTATAGAGGCACAAGATATAGTGCAAGAAAATGCAATACCAAGAGCAAGATTAGAAGAAGGAGGAGAAAGAGAAGAAAGAGAAAGAGAAGAAAGAGAAGAAAGAGAAAGAGCTGCTACTAAAATTCAAGAATCATTTAGGCGTCACCTTGAAAGAGCAAAAAAGCACAGAGAAGGAGAAAGAGAAGAATCATTAATTACAACAAGAGAATTACATGCTAAAGAAGGTGATCAAATTCTTCCTAAGGGATTACCAAGTCTTGATGAAGAAGTATTGAATAAATTTAATGAATTTTTATCACATAAAAATAATACATATACTCAAGTCGTTTTAAATAAAGATGTAGTATGGACAATATATAGAACAATAGATGGGCAATATACATACCTTTATCTTCCTGAAGGAACAATACGAGTCTCAGGGCCAATAACTCTTGAACATTTAGAAAAAATTTTAAAACTAACAAATCCAGTTAAAGTAGATTCTAGAACATTACTAAAATCATTATGCATATCTTGTGAACCATGTCATTACAATACTCCAGCTTCTCCATTTTCATCAAATTTAAGCCCAATACGTCATCAACAAGAGGTAAGACATGAAGAGGTAGGAGAATTAAATTTAGATAAAATTAATAATGAAAATGAAAGAGGAGATTCTAAATTATACAGGGATGGTGCAGGTATTAAGACAAGAAATACTAAAGAAACAACTTTGCGACTTGAAATTAATAACTTGGTTGAATGTTTAAGTAGTAGAGATCAGTATGATGAAAATATATCTAAAATATCTAATTCATTTGTTGATATATTAGAAAGACGTAATAGTTTGTCTAGCTCAGTTTTAAGTACAAGATCTCGATTAGTAGAAGATATAATATCTTTTACTGATCATATAAATAAATTTTGTGATCAATTGCATGATCTAAATAAAAGTCCTAAGGCGACAATAATTTCCAATAATAAGGATATGTTTAGGAATATATTTGAGATTTTTCTGTTAAGTGTAATTGCTTCAAATCCAAATGATTCAAAAAATAATATTAAATTTAGTTGTAAATTTAATGATTCAACATTGTCTATGAGGTTAGGAGACTTGGATACAAGTAGTATAATATTACAGGCTGAAAGTACACCAAAAAAAGCTAGATCCTTTTTGAATGAACAAGAAAAATCTATACGTGAAGACAATATGAATTCAATATTAGCTATATTAACTGAAGAAATTATTTATAATACAAATGATCAAGAAAAAGAAGCATTAAATATACTACGAGAATCAGTAGACAATATTAGTAAACATATTGTAGGAATAATTAGAAGAAGAGATGATAACATTCCTTATACTTGTCAAACATTTTTTACTAATACTGAAATTAGTCTAGATAGTACTAATCACAATAATAGTGAAGTAACTAGTGAAGATCCAGTAGTAAGCATTGAATATATGCTTTTAAATGCTATACTTGAAGCAAAGAATTTAAGTAAAAAAGATCCCGCAACCCCTATGAGAGTTATGGGACCAAGAAAAGATAAAAATAAAGGTAAAGTAACAGAATCAGAATATAAAGACATTCCTGAAACTTGTAAAGAAATTTATGAGCCCACTCGACTTACTATTGAATTACTTTTGCCCCAAACTCCGCCACAAAATGTTAGACCACAAACAAGTATTAGTGGTGAAGGACTAAGTATTACTCGGGGCAAATTTGAGCAAAGAGGCGCTGCAAGCCACTAATAGATGAATTAAATATTTTATTGGCCTGATTGGTAATGTCATTTTCTTGATAGGCTTTGATTTTTTTAATAATTTCTTCGCCGTTTATATAGCGGTTAAAATTTAAAATATCAGAGCCTAATTTTTGCATTCTAGCACTAGTGCTTTCACTGGACATTAGCAAATTAGCTTCATATTGATTTAAAATTCTAGAAATTTCATCCTTAGTAACATTTTGACAAATTTTTTCAATTTCAATATTTATTGCTTTTATTAATTTACCCGTATCTTTTGGCGATGTTGCACAATATATTGCCAGTAGGCCGCAATCACTATGGCTGTAATTAAATGAATAAATTGTATATGCCAATCCTAGCTCTTCTCTAATTCTCAAAAAAAGGCGCGAAGACATGCCACCGCCTAATATCATGGCAATCATTTGCATTAAATGATAATTATTATCATTATAAGAAACTCCCTTATATCCAATAACTATATTTGACTGCTCTATTTGCTTTTCTTTAATAAAGTCTTGTGGCTTATATATTCCTGGCTCTACATTTTTTATTATATTGCTACCTAAATTTATGAAATATTTCTGACAATATTTAACTAAATCATCATGCTTTAAATTTCCAGCCGAGCTAATGACTATATTATTATAATTATACTGACTAGCAATATAATTTATAAAATCTTGTTTTTGAAATTTCCTTACATTTTCAATAGTACCAAGAATTGAACGACCAAGAGACTGGTCAGGATAAGCACTTTGGTGAAAATAATCAAAAATAATATCATCTGGAGTGTCGTTTGTCATGGCAATTTCTTGCAAAATAACCCCCCTCTCCTTTTCAATTTCTTTTTCGTCAAAAATTGAATTTTGTAATATATCTGAAATAAATTCTACTGCAAATTCTGCATGCTTTTTAAGAACTTTGCAGTAAAATACAGTTTTTTCTTTAGAGGTATAAGCATTAATTTTGCCACCAATTCCTTCAAATTCTTCAGCTATTTGCTTGGCAGATCTTTTTTTAGTACCTTTAAATGCCATATGCTCCAAAAAATGTGATATGCCATTTATTTCTTTTGCTTCATTGCGACTACCTGTGTTAACAAAAGCACCAACAGAGATAGTTTCAACATTTGACATATAATCTGATGCTACTCTAAGATTATTATCTAATTTAGTTATATTGATAGTCATAGTAATTAAATTTAATTTTAACAATTAATTTATGACACAAAAATTATTATTTTCAATGAGAGAAGTTGCAATATCATTTGCCAAGCATAATCTCTTTGACGATTTATCATTTAATATCTTTTTAGGCGACCATATTTGCCTTATTGGCAAAAATGGTGTTGGCAAAACAACTTTAATGAAGGCAATATTAAATAAAATAGATATTGACCAAGGGGTAATATGGCAAGCACCAGATATAAATATTGGCTATTTATCACAAAATATGCCAGAATTTGATCAAAATTCAACAATTTTTGATTTTATTGCCAGCAAAATTAATATAGATGATGAAAAGCTATATCTAATTGATATTATTTGTCAAAATTTACAAATTGACAAAAATTTAATTTTTAAAAATTTATCTGGTGGCCAAAAAAGAAGAGCAAATCTTGCTCAAGCTCTAATATTAGAACCCGATATTCTTCTTCTAGATGAACCAACAAATCATCTTGATCTTGCTACTATTAAGTGGTTGGAACAATATCTTAGCACTTATAATAATTCACTAATTATAATTTCACATGATCGCAAATTTCTGGAAAGAACAACTAATAAAATTTTTTGGCTTAGAAGCAATAAATTAAATATTAATAATAATGGCTATGAAAAATTTAACTCTTGGTCAAATTCAATAATTGAACATGAGCAAAGACAATATAATAATTTACAAAAAAAATATGAACTAGAAAAGCAATGGCTTCAAACAGGTGTAACAGCCAGAAGAAAACGCAATATTGGACGCCTCCATTATTTAAAGGATTTGCAGCAAAAAATTATCGCCCAACATAACATAATCAAGCAAAATAAAACCAAGATAAACATCTCTTCATCTAAATTAGATCATAATAACCCACAAATTATTGCCACAATTAATAATATTTCTAAACAATACGATCAAAAACAAATTATCAATAATTTGTCATTTAAAATTTTGCGCGGAGAAAAAATAGGAATAATTGGTAAAAATGGCAGTGGCAAATCTACATTTCTTGAAATTTTGACCAAAAAAATTCAGCCCACATCCGGAACAATTAAACATGCAAATGATATTGCAATTTCATATTTTGATCAAAATCGCAATGAAATCAAAGATAATATGACATTGCATGATATATTATGCGAAAATGGCTCTGACTATGTTCAATTAGCTAATAATAAATTGCGCCATGTTTGCGGATATTTAAAAGATTTTCTATTTGACCCAAAAGATTTAAAAACCAAAGCCAGCACACTATCTGGTGGCCAACAAAATCGCTTATTACTTGCTAAAATTTTAGCTAATCCTGGTAATTTTCTAATATTAGATGAGCCAACAAATGATCTTGATATGCAAAGCCTCGATATATTAGAAGAATATCTACTAAATTATCAAGGAACACTAATTGTGGTTAGCCATGATCGTAATTTCTTGGATAATATAGCAACTTCAATTATTGGCTTTGAAGAAGATGGCATTAATATTTTTTACGGAAATTATAGCGATTATCAATCTTATTACTTCAAAAATGAAACTACCTTAAAGCAAGAAGAATCAAAGAAAAATAACATCAAAAAAACAGAGAAAAAAACCCCTAAATTATCTAACAAAGAAAAATTTGAATTAAAAAACATAATTAATAAAATCAGTAATTTAGAAGATGAGATAAATCATCTAAATGAAATATTACTACAAAATCCTGCCAATTCGCAAGAAATTATCATCAAATTATCAAACTTAGCTAAGGATCTATCATTAGCCGAAGAAAGATGGCAATATCTTGAAGAATTAAATAATAATTAATGACTATATTATAAATGCTTGATCTTTATTTCGCTGCTAAAACTAAAATATATCCACAATATATTAAAGGAAAATTTAGAAATTTAAAGTGGCTTTTAAATTCTATATTTTTATCAATTTATCTTTTTACACCCTTAATTAGATATAATAGGCAAGATATTGCTCCTAGCCAGGCTATATTAATTGATCTGCCCAATAGAAAAGCTTATTTCTTTTTTATTGAAATTTGGCCGCAAGAGCTTTTTTATTTTATGGGCTTGCTATTGTTGGCTGCTGTTATTTTATTTTTTATTACCTCATTATTTGGTAGAATTTGGTGCGGATATGCTTGCTTTCAGACTGTTTGGACCGATTTATTTATTGGCGTTGAAAAGCTAATTCAAGGAGATCGTAATAGCAGAATACTACTTGATCGCAAAAATAACATTGAAAAATATGTTAAAAAATTTCTAACTCATTCATGCTGGATTATAATATCATTAATAACCGCAATAGCATTTATTTGCTATTTTAATGATATTTATGAAGTAATAAATAATATTATAAAATTTGAACTAACCTTTAATCAGATTGGTTGGATCCTAGGAATCACAATAATGACATATATAATGGCTGGCTTTGCCAGAGAGCATGTATGCACTTATATGTGTCCTTATGCTCGTTTTCAGTCTGCAATGTTTGATGATAATAGTTTGATTATATCATATGATCAAAAAAGAGGTGAACCAAGGCAAAAGGCACCTAAAGATAATGATTTTTCAAATAGAGGTCATTGCATAGATTGCAAGCAATGCGTTGTAGTGTGTCCTACTGGTATTGATATTAGAGATGGATTGCAAATGGAGTGTATAGCATGTGGCCTTTGTATTGATGCTTGTAATCAAATAATGGATAAATTTAACTTACCAAGAAATCTCATAAAATATGACACTCTTGCTCATATTAACAACCCTATAAATAAAAATAAATTTAGTGTTAATAAACCAAGAACATATTTTTATCTTGCTATAATCATTATTTCACTAAGCACCATGATATTTGGCCTTAGTAATAAATCTGAAATAGAATATAATATCTCATCAAAAAGAGTGCCACTTTATGTTAAATTATCTGATGGCTCAATTAGAAATAGCTATATTTTAAAAATTATTAATAAAACATTAATCGATAAGAATTTTGCCATTATTTCAGATAATAAAAATTTTAAAATAAGCACCATCAACCAAGACCACAATAATATATACATAAAAGGCCAAGAAATATCAGCAATCAATCTATTAATAACAGCAGATAAAGACTATATTAAAAATATTAGCCAAGATCAAATATTGCTAAATATAATTCTCCACGACAAAAAAACAGATAAAAAAGAAAATGTTGATGCGATTTTTATTATTAGATAATGGGGTCAGACCCCAATTTTCCTAATAGAAAATTTGAATAGAACCCTTTTTATGGAGATAATGGAGATAATGGGGTCAGTCCCTAATTTTTCCAGTACCACTTTTACCAAGACCTATATATGGACCAGAAGCAGTAGGGTGTAGACTAGCAGCTGGCTTAAGCTCATTTGAATTATTTGCTTTTGCATAACGCATAGCAACTAAAGCGCCATAAGATATCATCATGGATGCAGCAGATCCCCAAACTGCTGGAGAATCTGGTCCTTCATTATTATTCAATGCAGCTACAAAACCAACAAGACTAGCAGTAAAAATTACCATAGGAATTGCTATTAATGTATTGCTACAATTTTTATTTTTCACCTCGGAGTAAGGCTCTGTTTCTGTAGTATTATTGCTTTCTTGATCAATATTTTTATTATTATTTTGACCACTTTCGGGCCCATTATTATCTTCGCCTTGTTCTACATTTGTCTTAACTTCTTCTATTTCAATAGTATGTGCATCTCTCATATGTTTAAATTTTTTTGTTAGTATAATTTAATAATGCGAGACAATTACCGGATAATTATTATTATAATCCTATAAAATATCGCAATTACTACCATATCAAAAAAATAGCTCATTAGAAAGTATAATTTATTATTATATAGTTAATAATTATTTTTTGTATTTATTTTGAAATTTAGAGAGTAAATGAGTTCTTTGACTGAATTATCTTACTTAGAATACTTCTTATAAATTAATTAATTTATTTTTGTAGAAAAAAGATAATATTGGAACAATATCAAGACCTAATATTGTATGATAACTTCCACTAACTTGGCTAAATAGATATTTACCCTTAGATTCAAATTTGTAACTTCCTGCACACCCAACTGGATTATCATATTTAACATAATTAGTAATTTCGTTATCACTTAAATTGTGCATGGTTAATCTAGCAGTTGATATATTTTTAAAAACTATTTTATTTTGATGAATTATAACAATAGCATTATTTTGTGCATGAGTTTTATTTCTAAGTTTTTTTAATTGATTCACTGCATTTTGTTGATTATCAGGTTTAAAGATTTCATTATTTTCAAGTAGACATAATTGATCAGAGCCAATTATATATGAATTATAGTAATCATTAGCAAGAGACATAGCTTTTTTTGTTGCTAAATAAAGCGCAAGATTTTTAGATGAAAGATTAATACTATACTTTTCTGTATCTTCATTAAATTTAGGGGAAATTGACTGATATATAAGGCCAGTATCATCCATAATTGATTTTCTAGCAAGTGAATTAGATGCAAGTATAATTTCGCAATGCTGTTTAATCATATTAAGAATTTAGAGAAATCATATTTAAAAAACGATTTTCTAGATTAATATCTTCCTTAAAGTTTCCAATCATCATTTTGGTAATTGTAGTAGAATTATTCTTTTTAACACCTCTGGTTGTCATGCATTGATGTCTGGCATCAATTAAAACTGCGACTCCTTTTGGCCTTAAAACATAAAATATTGTTTTTGCAATTTGTGCAGTAAGAGTTTCTTGAGTCTGCAATCTTTTAGAATAAACATCTAATAATCTAGCGATTTTACTAATACCAACAACTCTTTTATTTGGAATATATGCAATATGAGCTTTGCCAATAATTGGTACAATATGATGTTCGCAATGAGATTCTAATCTCATATCCTTAAGCAATACCATATCATCATATCCACTAACATCACTGAAAGTCTTACCAAGGACAGAATCTGGATCAATATCATATCCACTAAAGAATTCTTTATAAGCATTCACAACTCTTTTTGGAGTTTCTAACAAACCTTCCCTGCTAGGATCATCTCCAGCCCAAGCAATCAATGTTTTAACAGCATCCTGCGCTTCTTTTTGGGATGGCTTTTTAAATTTAGACATTGAATTTTATATATTTATTGTTAACTATGAATCAGTTATTTAATAATTTATATAATTTTTTTTTAAAGTCAAAATTTAAATATCATGAAATTCATCAAGCCTTTACTAAGTTTAATTTTCATATTAACATTATCATCTAATGCTTTTGCAGATACTTATGGAGTTATAAACACAAAAAAAATTCTTGAAGAAGCTCAAGTAGTTATATATTTACAGAAAAAAATTAATGCTAAGCAAGAAAAATATCAAACAATTATAACAAAAAAGCAGCAATTAATTGAAAAAGATAAGGAAAAAATTCTAGCAAAAAAAGATATATTGAGCACTGAATCACTTTTAGAAGAAGAGAAGAAATTTCAAAAAAAAGTAGAAAAATTTAAATCTTATGTTTCCAAAAAGGAAGAAACCCTTAAGAATGCTTCTCTTGGAGCTATGAAAATTATTCAAAAGAAAATAGAAGAATCAATCGCTGAAGTTTCACAAAAAAATAAGCTAAAAATTGTTTTCCCTGAAAGTCAGGTTGTTTTTTATGATGACAAATTTGATATTACAGATGATGTCTTGAAAACACTTAATAAGAAAATCAAGAAAGTTAAAATTATTTTTAAAGATAAATAAATTTAATATTATTTATCTATAATTTGCTTGAATTTTCTTATTACCTCTTCAAGACCATAAAAAATCGATTCACCAATAATAAAATGGCCTATATTAAGTTCCTTAATATAATCTAATTCAATTATTTTTTTGGTTTTTTCATAATTTAGCCCATGTCCTGCATGGCATTCAATCTTTAATTGATTTGCAAAAGCTAGACATTTCTTAATTTTATTTATCTCTTTTAGTTCTTCTTCATTGCTTTTAAGGCAGAATTCTCCGGTATGTATCTCTATTATGTCAGCACCTAGTTCACTGGCTTTTTCAATTTGATTAATATTTGGATCTGTAAAAAGTGATATTTTAATATTGTTATTTTTAAGCTCAGATATTATAGGCTTTAATATTTTATAGTTTTTAATAACGTCTAACCCACCTTCTGTTGTAATTTCCTTTCTTTTTTCAGGAACAATACATACCGCATTTGGCTTGGTTTTCACAGCAATATCAAGCATTTCTCTAGTTGCCGCCATTTCTAGATTAATTGGAATATTTATTTCACTTTTAAGTCTGGCAAGATCATCTTCTCTAATATGCCTTCGATCCTCTCTAAGATGAACTGTAATACCATCAGCTCCTGAATTTTGCGCAATAATTGCAGCAGTTACTGGGTCTGGATGACACCCTCCCCTGGCATTTCTAATTGTGGCAACATGGTCAATATTAACGCCTAATCTAATTTTGTTTTTCATATTAGTTATTTATGACATTTCAAGCATTTTTATTAATGGCTTTTTAGCCTTATATAACAAATTTTTCTCTAAAATTAATTCCATACCATATTCAGAATTATCGCCATTAATCATTACATCATAAAGCTTTTCAAGATTATTTAACTCCATATATGGACAATTATTGCATAATGTGCAGCCAGCCTCATTTATTGTTGGACAGTCATAAAAATTAGCATTTTTTCTTAATTTTTTCATCTGATGAATTATGTGATGCTCAGTTAGAACGACAAAATAATTTGATGCACTATTTTTAACATAATTTAACAAAGCTGATGTAGAGCCAATAAAATCAGCGTAGTTAAGAAGATTTTGTGGGCACTCTGGGTGAGCTATAATCATTGCACTAGGATGGTTAGTCTTAAGTTTAACTAATTCTTTCTCATTAAAATGCTCATGTACAATGCATGAACCTTGCCATAATATCATATCTCTTCCTGTTTCTTTAGCAATATATCTTCCAAGGTGCTGATCGGGTGCAAATATTATTTCATGATCCAATGGTAACTGACTAATAATTTTTTTTGCATTAGATGATGTTACAATTATATCTGATAGAGATTTAATTTCTGCAGAACAGTTAATGTAAGAAGCAGTTATTGCATTTGGATGCTTTTCTTTAAATTTTTTAAATAAGGCCGGTGGGCAAGACTCCTCAAGACTACAACCTGCCTTAGAATCAGGTATAAATACTCTTTTATTTGGTGATAGTATTTTTGCTACTTCTGCCATAAATTTAACACCACAAAAATAGATTTCATCATAGTCATTCTGGTGAGCTTTACGTGATAAATCTAGTGAATCACCTACATAATCTGCAATATCTTGAATTTCAGGGTCTTGGTAGTAATGCGCTAGAATTATAGCATTTTTTTGTTTTTTAATTTGAAGAATCTTATCTATTATGTTATCCATTATTATAATCCAATAATATTTTTGACATCTTTTATAATTACAGCTGATATCTGACATGCTTTATCATTGCCTGAACTAATCACATTATCAAGAAACTCCTTATCATCAATAATTTTACTATATTCACGTTGAATCGGAGATAATTTGCTAATAATAAGTTCTGCTAGATCATTTTTAAAATTACTAAAATTGCTATTTTGATATTTATAAACAATATCTTGGCTTGATATTTCGCTATATAATGAGTATATATTGATTAAGTTCATTATTTCTGGTCGCAAAGATTCATATGTTATATCTGCAATTGAATCGGTTTTAGATTTTTTTATTTTCTTTAAAATAGTATCTTTACAATCAAAAATATTAATTCTTGTTAGATCCGATAACTCTGATTTACTCATTTTTTTTGTGCCATCTTGTAGCGACATTATTCTAGCGCAATTTTCATTAATAAGAGGCTTGGGTGCTTTAAAATAATCATTTTTAAAGGTACGATTAAATAATTGAGCTATATCTCTAGTAAGTTCAAGATGCTGCTTCTGGTCATTGCCAACTGGCACCAGATCTGCATTATATAGCAAAATATCTGCAGCCATTAAAATTGGATATGAATAAAGGCCAAGATTTTCATTATTTGTTGATTTTTCTTTATATTGAGTCATTCTGTTCAGCCATCCTAGTGGGACAATTGAAGATAATATCCAACATAACTGCGCATGATCAGGATTTTGACTTTGAACAAATATAGTAGATTTTTTAATATCAAGTCCACAAGCAATATATAGTGCAACGATTTTTCTAGTATTATTTTTAAGAATTTCAGGATCTTGTTTTATTGTAATTGCATGAAGATTCATTACTCCAAATAAGCACTCATTATGATCCTGTAATTTGAGCCAATTTTTAATTGACCCTAGATAATTTCCAATATGTATATTACCGGTGGGTTGAACACCTGATAAAATTCTATTTACCATAAAAAATAATCATAAAATTAATATGATATAATTAATAACAACTTGTTTTTTTTATTTTTTCATAAATAATTATTAATTGCAATCGCTAGTTTTAGTCACTTTTGTAACTTGAAAATTAGAGGAAAGTCCGGACTCCATTAGAGAATAATACCGGTTAATAGCCGGCAGGTTAAGTTTTATTTATTTTAACTTAATTTAGGGAAAGTGTCACAGAAAATATACCGCTTTTGTTGTTTTATACAATATTAGTAAGGGTGAAAATGTAAGGTAAGAGCTTACACTCTTATATGGCAACATATATTTGGATAAACCCTATTAGGAGCAAGACCAAATAGGAATAGCGTTACAATATATCTCTAATATTAGCTATTCGGGTAGGTTGCTTGAGATTATTGGCAACAATAATCCTAGATGAATGATTGCTAATGTTTAATACATGATACAGAATCCGGCTTATTTAATATCTGAGTAATTAATTTTACTCAGATTTTAATAACTCTAAAATAATTAAATATATGCAAACCGCTAATCAAATTAGGCAAAAATTTCTTGATTATTTTCATAAAAATGATCATCAAATATTGCCATCATCGTCACTTATTCCAGCCAATGATAAATCATTATTATTTACTAATGCTGGAATGATCCAATTTAAAGATTATTTTCTTGGACTTAAAACTCCTAAATATACTAAGGTTGCTACTTCTCAAAAATGCTTAAGGGCTGGAGGAAAGCATAATGATCTTGAAAATGTTGGCTATACCGCCAGACATCATACTTTTTTTGAAATGTTAGGTAATTTTTCATTTGGCGATTATTTCAAAGAAGAAGCAATATATTATGCGTGGAATTTTTTAACCAAAGAATTACAAATTAATTCAAATAAATTACTTTTTACAATATATCATAATGATGATGAAGCCTTTAATTTCTGGAAAAAAATTACTGGCTTCAATGAAGAAAAAATTATCAGAATTAAAACAGATGATAATTTTTGGTCCATGGGTGAAACTGGTCCATGCGGCCCTTGTTCTGAAATATTTTATGATCATGGACCTAATATAAAAGGTGGGGTTCCTGGATCTAAAGATCAGGATGGCGATCGCTATATAGAAATTTGGAATCTGGTGTTTATGCAATATAATAAAGATAAAAATAACAATATAACTAAATTACCAAAGCCATCAATTGATACTGGAATGGGGCTTGAAAGAATTACTTCAGTCATGCAAGGTGTTCATGACAATTACCAAATAGATAGCTTTCAAAATATAATAAATCATATTCACAAAATAATAGATCAAGAATCTACTTAAAAAATCTATTAACCTTGTTTTTATTTATTTTAACTATTTACAAGCTCAAACTGAACAACATCAGTTCTTGTAGAGCTAAAACCTGCAATACAATAGCATAGGTAAAAACGCCATTTTTTGATAAAATTCTGACTAAATCCCAACTGAATTATTTCTTCTTCTTTACTATCGAAATTATCTAACCAAAGTTTTAATGTTTTTACATAGTCATGACCAAAAGAATGTTCGCTAATAATTTTTAAATTATTATCCTTGCATAAATTTCTTATTATCTCTTTTGAAGGTAACACACCCCCGGGAAATATATATTTCTGTATAAAATCTGTCCTATTAATATATTTCTTAAAAACATTATCATCAATAGTTATAATTTGAAGCACTGCTTTACCTTGCTTTTTTAAACATCTTTTTAATGTATTAAAATAATCACTCCAATATTCCTGACCAACTGCTTCAAACATTTCAATTGAAACTATATTATCATAAATACCTTGCTCATCTCTATAATCTTGTAGCGCTATATTAATTTGATTATTATATGCCATGCTAGATATTTTATTTTTGGCATATTGCTGCTGTTTTTTTGATAATGTTAGGCATTTTATATTAAAATTTTTTTTAGCTGCTTCAATAGCAAAACCACCCCAGCCACATCCTATTTCAAGAATATCATTATTTGAAAGTTTTTCTAATATGTTGTTATATTTATTATACTGCCCTTCTTTGAGTGATATATCTTTATTATCAAATAATGCGCTAGAATATGTCATTGATTCATCTAGCCATAATTCATAAAATTCATTACCTAAATCATAATGAAAACTAATATTTTTTTTGCTGCCATTTTTACTATTCTTATTTAAAAAAGTAGTTAAGAATAATATGATTGATTGAAATTTATTAGCATGAAAATATTTTTCTAAAATATTTGCATTATCAGTTAAAAAGCATAATAAATTTGCTAAATCTGACGTTTGCCACTGATTATTAATATAACTTTCTCCAAGGCCAACATCACCAGATCTAATAATCTGAGAAATAACATCAAAATTATTAATTTTTATGTCACAATCATAGCCATTTTTAGGAGCCTGATATTTTTTTTGCTCATTATTTGGCAAATCAATTGATATTGATCCCTTTTCAATATTTGATAAAGCTTGCCATAATAGTTTATATTTAGTCACTTAATGTTATATTTTTAACTTTTTGCTTGGGCTTTTTGATATATTTATTGCCCTTAATGATTAATTTTAAAGCCTGCCAATGAATTAAAGTAATTACCTTAGCAAACATATATGGAATCTCGAATATAATTTTTAGCAAATTAACATCATTAAGTGCAATATTTTTACCATTAACTGAAGTAATTAATGTTTTATCATTGTCAAAATAATTAATATGAGCAGCAATATTATTTTTACTAAATTTAAATCTAAATTGATATGAACCTCTAACATTATAAAATGGCGATACATGAAACTCTTTTTTTGCAACAAGCCATTCATTGCTTTTTATTTTTGATAAATCTTTTTTTTTAACTAGGTAAAAATGATGCTCTTTAAATGTGTTATTAACTTCAGCCAGGACAGCTATTAGCTCTTCTTTGTCATCTACACAAAACCAAAAACTCACCGGATTAAAGCCAAAACTCAATATTTTTGGGTGAGTCATTAGATATATATTTTTAACTTTAGATATTTTATTTTTCTTAAGTATTGATCTAATCCAATCATCCAAAGAGCTTCCATCTCTTGGCCCATAGTCCTTATTATATATTGAAAAAAGATTAAACTTATTGTAGGATAATAATTTAGAACCTATATTGCTTATATCTTTAATATTAAAGCAAATATAAAAGATATTATATGTAAATTTATTAATTGAAGGCGTAATTCTTTTATGAAATAATTTAGCTCTTAAAATTATATTAGACACTTTTGCTTTGGTTAATTATATTTTAAAATCATCATTATTAATTTTATCAACAACATTTAATGCCGATTTTATACCATCTTCGTGGAAACCATTGCCACAATATGCTCCACAATAATATATATTATTAACCCCCTGTATATCATCAATTTTACTTTGAGCATCAATTGCCTTTTGATCAAAAATTGGATGCTCATATTTATATGCACCAAAAATATCTCTTTCGTCAATTTCTTGAACAGGATTTAAAGAAACAAATAATGGATATTTATTATCAATATTTTGTAAATTATTCATCCAATAGGTAACAGAAATATTATGATGATTTTTTTCATTATAATTGTATACCCAGCTAGACCAAGCTCTTTTTGCTCTTGGCATTAATGATGAATCCTTGTGTAAAATTGCAACATTATCTTGGTAATTAAATGATGATAAAATTTCAATTTGTTGAGAATTTGGCTCTTCAATGATATTAAGCGATTCATTGGCATGGCATGCTAATATTACCTTATGATACTGCTCTATTTTATCATTAAATCTAATAGCTAATTTCTTTGATGATGTAACATGGATCTTATTTATCTTGCTGTTTTTATAAACATTTTTCTTTCCAATGTAATCTATAGCCTTATCAACATATTGTCTTGAGCCATTAATTACACTATACCATTGCGGCTGATTACTTACAGTTAACAGACCATGATTTTCAAAAAAATTAATAAAACTTAACGCAGGATAATTTAACATCTTATCTATTGAACAACTCCAAATTGCACCAGACATAGGCAACAAATAATTATAAGTAAAAAATTCGCCTAACTTTAAATCTTTAATTAGCATAGCAACAGTATAGTCATTGCCATGAACTTTATCTTTAACAAAATTTAAGGCTTCATTATTAAAATGTAAAATGTCTCTAAGCATTTTAATAAATTTAAGGTTAAAAAGATTTTTAGGCTGTGCAAATATTGAAAAAATATTAGTACCGCTATATTCCAAATTTTTTTGATCAATCTTAACAGCAAAAGACATATTGCTCTTATGATATTTTATATCTAATTCATTAAAAAATTTTAATAAATTTGGATATGTTCTGTCGTTAAAAACTATAAAGCCAGTATCAACTGCTATTTTATGATTATTATAATTAATATTAACTGTATTTGAGTGACCACCAAAATAATTATTTTTTTCAAATAATGTTACATCATATTTCTCTTTTAAATAATATGCCGCACTTATCCCGGAAATTCCAGAACCTATAATTGCTATTTTGCGCTTTAACATAGTTATTTAGATTTTCTTCTGATAATAATGTTAAGAGATTCAACTGCAAGTGTAAAAAATAGTGCAAAATATAAATATCCCTTAGATATATGAAGGTTTACACCATCTGCAAGTAAAATAATACCAACAAGAAATATAAATGCTAAAGCCACTACTTTTAAAGATGGATATTCATGTAAAAAATGACTAATTTTCTCAGATGCAACCAACATTACAATCATTGCAATGACAATTGCTGTAACAATTACGGGAATATTGTCTGTCATAGCTATAGCAGTTATTACTGAGTCAAATGAAAAAACAAAATCAATTAGTGATATTTGCACTATTGCCATCATAATATTTTTATTAACACAAACACTAGATTGATCATTATTTTCCTTTTTAACTTGAACAAGGTCAGAATATATTTCAAGAGCACTTTTAACAATAAGAAAAATACCACCAAATATTAATAAAATATTTTTATAAGAAAATCCCTTCCCTGCCAAATAAAACAATGGATTAGTTAATGACATCACCCATGAAAGCGCCAATAGCATTGCAACTCTAATTATAAAAGCAAGTGATAAGCCAAATATTCTTGCTGATCTTTGATTTTTTTTTGGTAATTTTGAAACAGCAATTGCTATAAAAATAACATTATCAATTCCAAGAATAATTTCTAAAAAGGTTAATGTTAAAAGGCTAAATAATATTTCGTAACTTAAAAATTCCATTTAATTTATATACAAGGATTAGTAATGGGACCCCACTGACCATATATTGAACATTTCTTTGTTGGGTTTGAAGGGCCACTATTATGAGTAGATGGACAATTTTGAGTAGCCTCAACTACTCCTAAATAAGTAGCATCTGGCCAATCAAAATTAATACCATACAAACTTTGCGAAGATGTTGAGCCAGGGCATTTCACAGTGTGATATGCATCAAAATCTTGCAATATTTCTATTAACTTTTTTGAAAATAAAATATCATCAAATTCATCATCATTTTCAGATTCAGCTATAAATATATTATTTAGCGAACTAAAATCATTCTCATCTTCATCAGCACTGCCATCACTCGAATTTTGAATTGATGATTTTGCATTAAATGCTCCATACTGATTTGGGCCGTGACTAATTAATATCAAATCTGCGCCAATATCATAATTAGTAGCAGATCCATATTTTTCTCTTATAATAGCTAAAGGGGTGTAGCTTGGCCCATTATCTTGCATTTCTTTTCCAAACAAATCAGTTGAAATAGAAGTAAGTCTTTTATCAATTACATATATAATTTTACCTCCAAAAGAATCTTGGGCTGCACTCCTCAATATTCCAAGATCCTTAACTGGAAGCATGCCATATATTAAATTAGAAGATACTTCCTTAACACCAGTAACTGAAGCGCAATCACTTTGACCATATTGCGCATCATCTTTAGATAAATCAAGCCTAGCTGGGCATGGAAAATTATTATTTACCAATAAATAATTTCCTAGAGACTTATACAGCACTTCTAACAGATCTTTTGTTGCATTAACTTTACTTGTATTAACAGACGATATTGATGCAGATAATGCGCCTGTAATAAGAATTGAAATTATTATTAAAACTACTGATAGTTCAATTAAACTAAATGCCTTTTTATAATATTTTGCTTTATAAATATTTTTGGAGTTTTTTTCAAAAGACATAAAAATTGCTTTGACAAATTTAATATTAGTAATTTATCATTGAATAATGTTTTAAATAATTCAATATCAATTGTAAAATTTTATCATAAATTTAGCAACATAGTTATTTAATCTTTTCTAACAAAGATATCTTTCTTTAAGTTATCTTTTGCCAATATATTGGGGATATAGCTCAGTTGGTAGAGCACCTGCTTTGCAAGCAGGGGGTCAGGAGTTCGAGTCTCCTTATCTCCACCATTTTTTTAGTAAGTAGGGTCAGACCCCGATATTCCTAATATAATTAGTAGGGTACTATATATTATTAAATTTACTATATTCTTTAATTACAAATTCTGGATCGAACTGCACATGACCTAAATTATCATCTGAAATAAATTTTTTCTTGGCATTAATTGAATTATATAATTTAACACCCTCTTCATATTTAACAATTTTGTCTTTCTTGCCATGAAAAATTATTATAGGTGTCGTAATATTTGGAGCATAATTTATCGACATAAATTTATCCTTAAGCATTAATTTAGCCGGCAAAAACCAATAATTAGTTTGAGCCACAGATAATATTGATGAATATGGTGATTCTAGAATAACAGCATTATATTTGCCTCTAGCAGCTAGCTGAATAGCAACGCCACTTCCAAGAGATTCTCCATATAATATGATATCATTATTTTTATAGCCTTTACTTTTTGCGTAATTTATTGCAGCAAGCCCATCATTAATCAAGCCTTTTTCACTAGCAGATCCCTGGCTATTAATATAGCCACGATATGAAATTGCGATAAAATCATATCCACTATTAGCAAAAGTTTTAAAACGATAATATCTGTCACCCAAATTTCCGGCATTACCATGAAAATATATTATAACTTTGTTATTTTTACCTTCAAATTTTGACCAGCTATATATTTTAACATTATCGCTAGTTATTATATAATCCTCAATAACATTAGATAATCCATAATGTTGCGGCTCTTCAATTTTGCCAAATGGCATATATTGAATATTTCTTTGCATAATATAAATAAAAGCCGCTAGCGATAAATAAATAAAAATTGCTACCATTAATTTTTTTTTAAAATTATGAATCATATATTTTTCTGGCTAATTTTGCTAAATTTTGGCAATATATTGATTGCACCTTTTCATTTATAATTATTTTGTTAGATTGCATAATATTTGTTAAATCTGGCTCAATAGGTAAATCTGCCAAAAAATTAAGCTTATATTTCTTACACATCGATAGTACTGCATCTTTACCAAAGATGTAATTTTTTTTGCCATTAATATCAAGATATGACATATTTTGTATCACTCCGATAATGTCAATATTGAGCTTCTTGAAACAATCAATTGATCTTACAACATCAATAATAGAAAGATTTTGCGGCGTAGAAACTAAAATCGAGCCATCAATATCAAAATTTTGTAACAAGCTTAAGTAAATATCACCCGTTCCTGGAGGCATATCAATAATCATAATATCTACTTCATTATTATCAAAATGCCAATTAACAGCAGTTATTAATTGATGTAAAATTTTATTAATCATTGGGCCACGCCATAATCCAGCAACATGACTATCAATTATCATGCCAATTGACATACATTTAATTTTGTTAGATAAAATAGGGATAAATTGATTATCAACTAATTTAGGTTTATCAGAAATATTCATTAATTCAGGAATTGAAGGGCCATAAATATCGGCATCTATTAATGCAATATTCAAACCCATATCAGACAAAATATGAGATAAATTGCAAGATATTGTGGATTTACCGACACCACCCTTAGCTGAAGAAATTGCTATAATTTTTTTAACACCTTTGGGCTTTATTTTTGACACATTATTTGTAAAATCGCTTAATTTTTTACCATCGTTAAATTTCATATTGAAATAATTTTTATTAGAATTACAAAATATAAGTATTACTTTAATAAATTAAAAACCAATAATAATGTTTGGAAAAATTTTTGCCAACCAGGGTCCTTGGGGATCTTGGGATAATAATGACAATAAAGATAAAAAAAACAATAAGGGTAATGAAATTGATGATGTCATAAAAAAAGGTGAAGATTTTATCAAAAAAATTATGGGCGAGGCACTTAAAGGTAGCTCTGGCAATGGCTCTGGCGGTAAAAAAAATAATATCAAAAATAATATAAATAATACTGATAGAAAAAAAATTATTGGAATTGTTTTATTGTCAATATTACTATTATGGCTCAGTACAGGTTTTTATAAAGTCGAACCAGACGAAGAAGCTGTGGTACTTTACTTTGGTAAATATCACTCATTATCAACTCCAGGCCTTGATTATCATATTCCCTACCCGATTGGCGAAGTCATAAAGCTTAGTGTAACTAATGTTAATACTGAAGAATTTGGTTTTAGCTCTATTAATAGAAATTCATATAATAATAGAAATCTTGATGCTGAAAGCCTTATGCTTACTGGAGATGAAAATATAGTAGATATTGAATTTCAAGTTCAATGGCAAATTTCCGACATTAAGAATTTTATATTTAACATTTCTGATCAAATATTAACAATAAGAAAAGCTTCTGAAAGCGCTATGCGTGAAATTATTGCTCGAACACCAATTTCAGATGCTTTGGCCGAAGGTAAAAAAAGAATAGAAGATCAAACAAAAATATTATTACAGCAAATATTAGACTCATATTCAGCAGGTGTAAGAGTTGCATTGGTACAACTTAGAAGAGTTGATCCACCCTCTCAGGTCATTGACGCATATAGAGATGTTCAAACTGCACGAGCTAATAATAGAGAGGTTATAAATAAGGCTGAATCATATGCAAATGATATCATTCCAAGAGCAAATGGTTCTGCAGCCAAAATGATGCAAGAGGCTCAAGCATATAAACAAGAAGTCATTGCCAAGGCTGAAGGTGAAATTGGAAGATATATGGAAGTCTATAAACAATATAGAAGAGCAAAGAGAGTTACTAAAAAAAGAATATATCTTGAAACAATGGAAAAACTTTATAGCGATATTGATAAAACAATCATCGATGGCAATTCATCAAAATCTGGTGTTGTACCATATCTACCTCTAAATAATAAAAATAATAAAATTACACAGTAAATTATGAATAAAAAAATAAGAAATTTATTAATTTTAGTAACTATTTTATTTGTTACCTTTCTTAGCACTGCCTATAAGGTTGACCAAAGACAGCAAGTGTTAATTGTTCAATTTGGTGAGCCAATTAATGTGGTTAAGGAACCTGGGCTTCATTTTAAGATTCCATTTGTACAAAATCTTATATATTTTGATAAAAGAATATTGGATCTTAGCATTACTGATCAAGAGCTTATTGCAAATGATCAAAAGCGAATCATTATTAACGCCTTTACTAAATATAAAATTGAGGATCCTCTTAAATTTTACAAAACCGTTAGGAGTGTTTATGGAGTTTCATCTAAGCTTTCGGCAGTACTTGATTCAAGTCTTAGAAAAATAATTGGAGAATTCAAGCTTAATCAATTGCTTACCGAAAATAGAGGAGATATCATGACTAAAATTAAAGATGTAGTTAATCTAGAAGCTAAAATTTACGGCATTGATATTGTTGATGTTAGGATTATGAGATCAGACCTGCCGAAAGAAAACTCTGATTCAATCTTTGCAAGAATGAGAGCAGAAAGAGAAAAAGAGGCTCGCGAAATAAGAGCTCAAGGTGCTGAGGAGTCAGATAAAATAAGAGCAGAAGCTGATAAAAATAGAACAATAATCTTAGCTCAAGCTGAAAAAAAGTCTAACTTAACAAGAGGTGAAGGTGAAGCTAGGGCCAATAGAATATATGCTAATGGCTATTCACTTGACCCAGATTTTGCTGATTTTTATCGCTCCATGAAGGCTTATGAAAAATCATTCAATCAAGAAAATACTAATTTTGTGTTATCGCCAAATGGTGAATTCTTCAAATATTTTGGTAATGCTAATTTTTAAGCTAAAATTTAAGCTATTATTAATATGTTTAGCAATATTACTTACCAACACTTCTTATGCAAAAAATAATTCATTAAATATTAGCAATATTGCACCAATTAAATTCAGCTATAATTCAGCTATAATAAATAAGAATTTTAATTTTAAATTTAATGAAATTCATATAAGCGATAAATTAATTCCACAAGAAAATCACTTAAATCCAGACTTTTCTTCAATTATTGATTTAATTGAACCTGTAATTGTAAAAATACATTCAAACAATGATTCTTTAAAAAAAGATAGTGAGTCATCTATTGGCTCTGGCTTCATATATGATAGTGATGGTCACATAATTACTAGCGCTCATGTTGTGCAAAATTATATTAATATACATGTTACACTTAGTAATGAAAAATCATATAAAGCTAAAATAATTGCTCTTGATCCAAAAACAGATATAGCATTGATCAAAATTGCTGAAAAAAATCTTTTATCTGCAAAGTTAGTTAGCTCTTCTAATTTAAAAATTGGCAATTGGGTTTTAGCAGCTGGAAACCCTTATGGTATTGGCAATTCATATTCAGCTGGTATAATATCAGCAATCAGCCGCAATCTTAAAGACTCACAAATACAGGAATTTATTCAAACCGATGCAACAATCAATAATGGTAATTCTGGAGGACCAATGTTTAACATAAAAGGAGAGGTAGTTGGAGTTAATAGCGCAATTTTATCACCCACTGGAGGAAGTGTTGGACTTGGCTTTGCTGTTCCTTCTGATGTTGTTATTCATGTTGCTGATCAATTAAAAAAAACTGGCAAAGTTCAAAGGGGATGGATTGGTGTTATTGTTAGAGATATTTCAAGTGAAATTGCAGATGCCATGAATCTTGAATCTACCAAGGGTGCATTTATAAATGACGTAGTTAAAAATAGTCCAGCAGATAATGCCGGATTAATTGCTTCAGATGTTGTCTTAAAAATAAATAATATTGAAATTGATAATATGAGAAAATTGCCAAAGATAATTGCTAATCACAAAATTAATCAATATGCCAATTTTACTATAAGTAGACGTGGTAAAATTAAAAATCTTAAAATATTAGTTTCGCCCTCTCCTTCTGAGGCATTAAATAATAATATAGAATTGGATAATGACCAATCATTTAATTTCCTAAGCATATCTGCAATCAACTTAACCAAGGATCATAGAAATTATCTTAATATTGCGCAAAATATTTCAGCAATTATGGTTACTAATGTAAAAAATAATTCGCAAGCTGAACTTAAGGGACTAAAAAAAGGCGATTTAATCATAAGTGTTAATCAAAATAAAATATCAACAATTCAAGATATGAATGAAGCAATAAAAGATGCAAAAAATGCTAATAATAAACTTATGATGGTTGTAAGAAGAAAAAATAATAATTTTTTATTAATCCTTGATCTTAAATAGCAAAAATTGTCACAATATATCATACCCTCTCCTGCTAAGATAAATCTTTTTTTAAAAGTAATTTCGCGCTACGCAAATAATTTTCATGAAATTGAATCTGTAATGTCTTGCATTGACTTATACGATTATATGGAAATCAAAATCACAAAAACCTCAACCAATTCTGACATTACAATAAACACTATATCTGATCTAGATATTAATAACATAAATTCTGATAATATTTTATATAATATTCATCAATATTTTGTAGATAATTATTCAATAAAATATAATTTTAATATTGATTTATATAAGAATATTCCATTAGGATCTGGACTTGGCGGTGCCTCAAGTAATGCTGCGCTATTTATGATATTTTTAAATAAAATATGTAATTTAAAAATTAGCAATTGCCAATTGCAAAAAATATCATTTAACTTTGGTTCAGATATTGTTTTTTTTATAAATAATAACTCATCTATAATAAGAGAATGCGGAAATATTTCCACAAATTATAATAATAGCTCTAAACAAAATATTTTATTAATATATCCTAATATAAATATATCAACCGCTAAAATATTTTCTTTAATTGGTAATAAATTTTCTTCAAAAGTATCTGATAATTCAATCAATAATTGCAATCAATTAGAATTAGTTACAAATTTTAAAAATGATCTTGAAAATATAGTATTAGAAAATTACCCTGAAATAGCTAAAGTCAGGCAATATATCTTAGAGCTCAATCCTGCAATACTTAAAATGAGCGGCTCTGGATCAAGTTTTTTTGCAATTTTTAATAATGACAAGCAGCTCAATGATGCACTAACTAAAGTTAGTGATAAATATCCAGATTTTTTTGTTAAAAAATGTCAAATATTACAACAATATGACCAAAAAATTTAAAGGGTTAAAAACTGTTGAACAAACAATTACTGATTTTATCAAGCCACTTTCAAAAAAACAAGGTAACAAGCTTAATGCTATAAATTTGATTTCAAAAAATTGGTCTAATATTATTGGCGATAAATATGCTAAATATTGCAAAATCATGTCAATTTCTTCTAAAGATAATGACTTTAAATTATCAATTATTTCCCATAACTCATCTATGACTTTTTTTCTAAGAAATAACATAGATATCATAATTGACAAAATTAGGTGCAACCATTCCATTAATATAAAAGATATATCAATAATAAATCAGCCTCAAGATTTTTCACATGATAATGACAATAAAATAATACCAAGCAACATTATTGACAAAGTAGAAGCAGAAATTTCAGATATTTGCGACGAAGAATTAAAGGATACTCTAAGAAAATTGGGACATAAATTGTTAAACTAATATTTTAAATATATTAACACCTCTTTTAATTAAAAGTTTTGAAAATATTTTACTATTTTAGCCAATATTTGAAAATATATTAATACCATCACTTCCATAATCATTGAAACCAATTGCTCTTTCTGGGTGAGGCATCATCCCCATTATTTTTTTACTATTATCAAATATTGCTGCAATATTATTAACAGAACCATTGGGGTTTGAATCTTGATTAATATCGCCATTATTGCTACAATATTTTAAAGCTATATTGTTATTATCTTCATGATATTTTAATATATCACTATCTGCAAAGTAGTTACCATCCATATTGGCAATTGGAATATTAATAATTTGATCATTGTAAAATGATGACGTAAATTTTGAATTATCATTACAAACTTTCAAAGCAACTTGACGACAGATAAATTTAAGATTCTTATTTCTAATTAATGCACCTTTAAGAAGCCCAATTTCAGTCAATATTTGAAAACCGTTACATATCCCAATAATATGAACACCTCTTTTGGCATGTCTTTTAACTTCATTGATTATTGGCGCAACACTTGCCAGAGCGCCAGATCTAAGATAATCTCCATAAGAAAATCCACCAGGAAGAATTATTAAATCAATATCATTATTTATATGATTATCTTTATACCAAATATTTTTAACATCACCATTTAATTTTTTAATTGCGTCACCACTATCTCGATCACAATTAGATCCTGGAAATGTAATTATTGCAGCCTTCATGATATTATCTCAAAATTATAATCTTCAATTACCTTATTAACTAAAAATTTATCACAAATATTATCTACAATGTCCTTAATTTTAGCTTTATCTACTTCATCAATATTAATATCAATAAATTTGCCTTGGCATATATTAGAAATATTATTATAGTTAAAATCTTTAACTAGAAGATTTTCAATAGCTTTGCCCTGAGTATCAAGAACACCTTTTTTTAATGAAATATATATTCTAACTTTCATATTTTTTTAATAATATATAATAAACTCTATGGAAATGATAATTAAATTCAGCTCCCAAAATAAATACTAAACTAACTAAATAAAAAAACATCAATGAAATTATTATTCCTGCTAATGAACCATAAACATAATTTACTTGATCAAAATTACTAATATAAAACGTAAATATTTTTTGCAAAATAGTCCATAATAATACTGCCAGTAGTGCCCCTGGAAATGTTTGAGTAATTTTTTGTTTAGCATTTGGCAATACATAATATAGCAATGTGGTTGTGGCAAATAAAATTATGTAAATTGCTAACTTACTAAAACTAAAAAAAAATGATTCTAAATTAATGTAAAAAGGCAGAAAGGTTTTAACTATTGCAAGAATTTTAGGTATTAAAATAAATATTATTAACGCTAAAAGAACTGAAAATGCTAGAAAGAAAAATTGCAATATACTAATTAACCTTCTTGTTAAATATGGTGGCGGAAAATTAACACGATAAGCCCTATTTAATACTGTTCTACACCCTTCAACAGAAGATGATGCTGTCCATATAACACCTATAATTGCGATTGTTAAAAAACTCTGACCTGGTCCTGAGATAATTTCATTAATCCTTGGATAAAGAGCTTTACTCATCTCTTTTGGCATTGCAAGTAAGACATCTTGAATAATTTTTACACCATCTTGAGATCCGCCAAATAAACCAATGATACTTATTAAAAAAATTAAAAAAGGAAATAATGATAATATGCATAAAAAAGCTAAATATCCAGCATGCTCAATACCATCCTGCCTAATTAAGTCAGATACAGAGATGCGAAGAATTCTTAATGGTATAACAATATAGCATCGAAATAATCTTGCTATTTTTGAACTTTTATTAATATTTAGCTTACTATACATATAAATTATATCAATTAGCTCAATTTTACACTTAACTTAAATTAAAATTATATAATATAATTTAGAGCTTTAAATTATCTAAATTAATATTGAATTAGTGATTAATTTGACTCTTTTGCAAATAATACACCCTGAATATTTAAACCCTCTCTTGAAAATATTCTTTGGGACTCTTCTCTTTTAGACTCCAATACTGATGTTATATTATTACATTTAAATACAGCAGCCTGCCACTCAGCCCATCTAAGCAACATCTTTCCAACCCCAATACCTCTTTTTTTACGATCAATCATAAAATCTTCTATTTCAAGTGTCTTGCCTGTTAGTAACTTTCTAGTGATTCTAATACCAATAACCCCAATTGATTTACCATTATCAACATCATTATCTTCAGTGACATGAGCCATTTTATAACCTCTTTGCATCATATTTAATACATCATCAACATATGTATCTTGATTTAAATTTAAATATATTTGACTTAATACATTGAATGATTTTTCAATATCTTGACGAGACGTAATTTCTTTTATTTGCATAGTTGATTATGTATTTTATAGTTATAATATTTACTTTGATAATTTTAAACTATAATTATTTGTTAATATATTATACATTATACTGATTAATTAAAGCTATAAGTTATTATCTCACTAAATGATTTTTACAAGCTATAATTATTCAAGTCAAGAAACCATATAAACTCTATTTATGAAAAAAATTAATAAAATTGTTCTCGCATATTCTGGAGGCCTTGATACTTCAGTTATTCTAAAATGGCTTCAAGAACAATATCAATGCGAAGTTGTTACATTTACTGCTGATTTAGGGCAAGGAGATGAGCTTGAGATTGCTAAGAAAAAAGCTCAAAATCTTGGTGTAAAGGAAATTTTCATCGAAGATCTACGTGAAGAATTTGTCAGAGATTATGTCTTTCCAATGTTTAGGGCTAATACAATCTATGAGGGCAATTACCTACTTGGAACATCAATTGCTAGACCATTAATCGCTAAAAGGCAAATTGAAATAGCTAAAGAAGTTAATGCTTGCAGCGTTGCTCATGGTGCTACTGGCAAGGGTAATGATCAAGTTAGGTTTGAACTTGGCTATTATGCAAATAATCCAAATATTAATATTATTGCTCCTTGGCGCGAGTGGGATCTTAATTCCAGAACAAAGCTAATAGAATATGCTCAAAAACACCAAATCCCTGTCCCTAGAGATAAAATGGGAGAAGCCCCCTATTCTGTTGATGCTAATCTTCTTCACACGTCAAGCGAAGGTAAAATACTTGAAGACCCATCTCAAAAAGCACCAGAATATGTATATCAAAGAATTTGCAACCCAAAAGATGCCCCTGACATAATTACAACAATAACCATCACTTTTAAAAATGGTGACCCAATTGCTATTAATAATCAAAAATTATCACCCGCCAACCTACTAGAAGAGCTTAATAAATATGGCTCTAAAAATGGCATTGGCAGATTAGATATTGTTGAAAACAGATTTGTTGGCATGAAGTCACGAGGTGTCTATGAAACACCTGGGGGCACCATTCTTCTTGCTGCTCACAGAGCGATTGAATCCATTACACTGGATAGAGAAGCAATGCATCTTAAAGATGAAATAATGCCAAAATATGCCAAATTAATATATAATGGCTTCTGGTTTTCTAGCGAAAGAAAAATGCTTCAAGCCCTAATTGACAAATCTCAAGAAAATGTTGAAGGAGATGTCACCTTAGAACTATATAAAGGCAATGTTATGGTTGTTGGTCGCAATTCTAAAAAAACGCTTTATTCACTAAATCACGTCACATTTGAAGAAGATAATGTCTATGATCAAAGAGATGCACAAGGATTTATCAAGCTTAATGCATTAAGACTAATCACTCAAAAAAATAGCAATTAATATAAAATGAAATATAATAAATTAGCAGATTGTGTTGTTACAAACAAAAATGTAATTGTAAGAGCTGATCTTAATGTACCAATTACTAATAATATTGTTACTGATAATACCAGGCTAAAAGCAGTAATTCCAACACTTAAATATCTTGCTAAAAATAATGCTAAAATTATTCTCATTTCTCACTTTGGCAGACCAAAAGGCGTTAGTAATAAAGACCTTTCATTAAAAAATATAATTACTCCTCTACAAGAGCTACTTGAAGATACTAAACTAAATTTTATTGATGATCTTATTGGCAGTAATGCCATTAAAGCAGTCTCAAACTGCAATTATGGTGAAATAATTCTATTAGAAAATCTTAGATTTCATGAACAAGAAGAAAATAATTCAGCAGAATTTGCTCAAAAAATTTCTCAGCTAGGCAATCTCTATGTTAATGACGCATTTGCATGTTCTCACAGATCTCATGCTTCAATTGTAGGCATACCAAATTACTTGAAAAGCTGCGCTGGACTATTATTGCAAAAAGAACTAGAAAATCTTGACCAACTTCTTTATCACGCTAAAAAGCCAATGATTGCAATTATTGGAGGAGCAAAAATATCAACGAAAATCAAATTAATAAATAATCTTAGCTCAAAAGTGGATGCTATCTTAATAGGAGGCGCTATGGCAAATAGCTTTTATTTTGCACAAGGTTATAATATTGGAAAATCTTTATGTGAAAAAGATTTCAAGCAAACCGCCATAGATGCCCTAAAAAATGCCAAGAAAAATAATTGTAAAATAATATTACCACAAGATGTCATAACTACAAAAAACTTAGCACCAAATGCACAATATCAAAATGTAACTCTAGATCAAATTCAAGATGATGACATAATTGCAGATATTGGCATTAATTCTCTTGATCAATTAAATCACGAATTAAAAAATTACTCAACCCTTTTATGGAATGGACCTGTTGGAGCATTTGAAATTAAACCATTTGACAGTGGTACCAATAAAATAGCGCAAATAATTTCTAATTTAACCAAAAATAACAATCTAATTTCTGTAGCTGGAGGTGGAGATTCAGTTTCTGCTATCAACAAGGCAAATTTATCTGACTCTTTTTCTTATATATCCACCGCAGGAGGAGCTTTTCTAGAGTGGCTTGAAAATTACAGACTTCCCGGCATTGATATTTTGCTGAAATAATTTTGATAATCAATTTAGTTATAATCCTATTATATAAATATGTATTATTATAATACATATTTTTTTTTCTTGCATTTATTTCATTTTTTCTGTATGATACTAATTATACCAACATTCATCTTTACATATACTATTATAGGTTTTAAAATATAGTTTTATTATTAACTTAACTTTAAGATTATGGTAAAAACTATTATTTCAGACAGAACTTATTTTATTGCCCAGAAAGAATTGCGAAAGTT
>JAUROA010000066.1 GCA_030835745.1 Alphaproteobacteria bacterium | reverse complement strand
AACTTTCGCAATTCTTTCTGGGCAATAAAATAAGTTCTGTCTGAAATAATAGTTTTTACCATAATCTTAAAGTTAAGTTAATAATAAAACTATATTTTAAAACCTATAATAGTATATGTAAAGATGAATGTTGGTATAATTTATTGATGGTCCAAAATAATGACCTTGGGTTTTGGCTTTTATTGAATTACTAAAAAAAAGCAAAAATGTTAATGTCAAATATAATATAATTTTCATAATAATGTGTTTTTTTGTTACATTATCTATTATAGCATATTTTGGACATTAATGCAAATCTGCTTATTATTTTACATTATTTAATTGACTTTTTTTAAAAAATTTTAGCGATAATAGTAGATTAATGTTTTATAAGGTTAATTGTGAAAATTATTCAATTTTTCAAGAAAAATAATAGCAAACCAAATAGCAAACCAATTAGCAAACCAAATTGCATGCCAAATAAATCCAGGAAAGGTTACTCTTATTTTAGCGTTGCTGTATCAATGGTTGTTATTGGTGCTTCTGCAGCTGGTATATATAAAACAGCAGAGGCAGTGGTAAAAAAGGCTGAACAAGTTGCAACTAATTGGCAAAATTAAGGTATCACACAAAGCGGCAATGCTCAAGAAGTTGATAAATGTCAAGGTCTTGTCATATCCTCATTATCTACTAACGGATATTCATATGAAACAATAAATTCCAGATGTGTTGTTACTCTGTTATATGATTCAATAAGTGACTCTGGCGGTTATACCAGATATGATTTGCAATTTTCAAAACAAGTTAGTGCTAAAATTTTAATAGTTGCTGGCGGGGGTGCATCTGGTGCTGGTGGAACCGGTGATATAGGAAATAGAGGGTCAGGTGGAGGTGGAGCTGGTGGGTTAATATATCTTGAAAATATTTCTCTCAATAGTAATGCATCTTATCAAGTCAGAGTTGGTAATGGAGGAATTGGTAGTGCAGCATCATATAATCCACATAAGGGTCAAAATGGTTTTAATTCATTATTTGATAACTATGAAGCTCATGGAGGCGGAGGTGGAGGAACTGTTGCATGGCAAGGTCAAGATTTATCAAGATGCCATGGTAAGAGTGGCGGCTCTGGGGGTGGGGGTGGTGATTATTATGGCAATGCTGGTTCAGCATCGCAAAACAATATACCCTCGGGTTTAGGTTTTGGGAGTAATGGTGGCAATTCAAGAAGTAATAATATCTGGAATGGATCTGGAGGTGGTGGTGGTGCTGGAGGTGAAGGTCAACCATCGACTTCCTCAAATCAAACTCCCGGTGATGGTGGTATAGGATTAAGTTTTGATATTTCTGGGCAAGATGTTGTTTATGCGAGTGGGGGAAGGGGTGGTTATCAATATGGAGATCTTGCAATACAACAGCATGCTCAATCTAATTCTGGAGATGGAGGTAATGGAGTTGGTAAAAATCAAAATGCAAGTAATGGAGGCTCTGGTATTGTTATTGTTAGCTTTGAATAAATTGCATTTTTTTAATAAAATTAGTTATAGCTTATATTAGTTTTTCTGTTTTTAATTGCTCAATAGTAATTTTTTTATCATAAAGAGCTCTTCCTATAATTACACCTTTAATATTTTTATTATTATATTTTTTAAGCTCTATAATATCGTTAATATTAGATATGCCACCAGAGGCAATTACTGCTATATTGCTATTTTGTGCTATATTTAATGTTTCTTTTATATTTGGGCCGCTTAATGTGCCATCTTTAGCAATATCGGTATATATTATTGCATTGGCTGAGCAATTTTGATATTTTTGTGCCAAATTTAGGGCGCTTATTTCGCTGGTTTCAACCCAGCCTTGGGTTGCGACATATCCATTTTTAGCGTCAATGCCAATTATTATTTTATCTGGATTTTCTAGGCATGCTTGTTGAACTAGCTTGGTATTATTTAGTGCTAATGTGCCAATTATTATTTTATCAACTCCTATATTAAGCCATTTATTAATATCTGATAAGGATCTAATGCCGCCACCTAATTGGGTTTTAATGTTGGTTTGTTTTATTATGTTTTTTATTACTTCTTGATTTTTAGAATTGCCACTTACAGCGCCATCAAGATCAACTATGTGGAGATGTTTAAAGCCAAAATTTTCAAATTCTAATGCTTGAGCGACTGGGTCATTATTAAAAATTGTTGCTTGGTTCATGTCGCCTTGATAAAGGCGAACACATTTTCCATCTTTTAAGTCTATTGCGGGATATAATATCATAAAATAATAAAATTGCTTAACAACTATAATTATGTTATTAATGTTGTTAGTTAGTTTGTTAAATGAATAAGATAAAATATTAATTTATGATTACAAAGCTTTTATTAAAAATATTACCTGCTTTTATACCTCTTTTTACTTATATATTTTGGGTTGTTATTGTTGATGGCATCATTGTTAAATATATTACCAAAAAAATTAGCAATAAATTTAATAAAAATAATAAAATAATAGATGCTGAATATGAAATTATTGGTCAAAAATCTACTAATAAAAACAAGTCTAATTCTAAAGAGTCTCTTAAAAATAGATTTTCTTTTAAAAATAATATTTTTGTTGCTTCAATATATTTATCATTGATATTGGCTATTTTTAGCTTGATTTATTATGCAATATTTGGCTCAAATTAGTTTTTAAAGACAAAAATACTTGGCGAAAAAATATCTTGGTATTTTAATTTCTTATTATTATATTTGATTTTGTTACAAAATCAAATATAACATTATGACAGATAATAAACTCCTTATCAAAACTAGTAATCCAACTAGTGAGTCACAAATTAATAAAAGAGGTGGCAAAAGAAAGGGCTCGGGTCGTAAGACTAAATATGGTAGCCAAACAATAGTAATGCGGGTTCCTATTGATTTATCTAGCGATATTCAAAATTTTATCAATAATGGCAATAAAATGAAATTGCCACTTTATGCTTCTAAGGTTTCTGCTGGGTTTCCTTCGCCGGCAGATGATTATATTGCCACTAGGTTGGATTTAAATAACCATATCATTAAAAACCCTAGCGCTACTTTTTTTGTTAGGGCTATGGGTAGCTCAATGATAAAGGCCGGTATATTTGATGGAGATTTACTTGTAGTGGATCGCAGCTTAAATGTTACTGAGGGCAGGGTGGTTATAGCGGCAATTGATGGTGAATTAACAGTTAAAAGATATTGCGTGAAAGATAATAAACCATTTTTAATGCCAGAAAATGATAAATACCCACCAATTACTATTAATGAAGAGCAAGGTGTTTATATATGGGGAGTAGTTACTAATGTTATCCACCCTTTATGAAGGTTAAAAATAATATCTTTGCGTTAATTGATTGTAATAATTTTTATTGCTCATGCGAAAGAGTCTTTAATCCTGCGCTAGAAAAAAGAGGAGTTGTGGTATTATCTAATAATGATGGCTGTATTATTGCTAGGTCACAAGAAGTTAAAGACCTTAAAATACCAATGGCGGCACCATATTTTCAATATAAAAATATTCTTAAACAAAATAATGTTAAAGTTTTTTCGTCAAATTACCAACTTTATGGCGATATGTCTGCAAGGATCATGAATATATTAACTAATTTTTGTCCAGAAATTGAGTTTTACTCAATAGATGAGGCTTTTGTTAAATTAAATAATATTGCTAATATCAATTATGAGCAATATTGTCTTGAAATTGCTAATTACATTAAAAAATGCACCTCAATTCCAGTGTCAATTGGTATTGGTCCAACTAAAACATTGGCTAAAATTGCTAATTTTGTTGCTAAAAAAACTGCTAAAAAAGTGGTTAGTTTAATTGATGAGCAAAAAATAGATCATATACTTAAAAAAGTGGCTATAGAAGATGTTTGGGGTGTTGGGAAAAATTTGGCTCTTAAATTAAGAAAATCAGGAATATATTACGCTTACGACCTGAAAAAACTAGATACAATGTGGGCAAGGAAATATTTAACAGTAGTTGGTGAAAGAATGGTACGCGAATTAAATTCTATATCATGTCTAGAAATTAACCATTTTAGTCCTAAGAAAAATATTATTTCATCTAAATCATTTGGTCAAATTATTAAGAAAAAAGAATTTTTACAGCAATCATTAGCAAGTTACGGGGCTAGAGCTTGTCAGAAATTGCGCAATCAAAATGGCAAGGTTCAGGCTATATCTATTTTTATTCGTACTAATAAATTTCGTCTTAATGATCGTCAATATTATAATGGCTGCACACAGTCACTTGATATTGCTACAGATGATAGCAGCAAAATTATCAAATTAGCTCTAAAATTACTAGATAGCATTTATATTGACGGCCTTAATTATCATAAAGCGGGCATAATATTGCATGATATAATATCTAAACAAAATGAGCAAACCAACTTATTTGCAGATATTGATCACCAAAAACGCAGTAATTTAATGAAAATCATAGATAATATTAATTATAAATCAGGAAAAGAAACAATATTCTTTGCTCAGCAAGGTGTTAATAGAATATGGTCATTAAAATCTGATCATAGCTCACCAAGATACACTACTAATTGGCATGAAATACCCAGTGTAATAGCTTGAATATAGTGCTATAAAATGTAAAAATTAAGACTTATCTAAAAAATCATTAAATTTTTGTTAAGGTTTCTTTTTGTAAATTTATCTTACTGGCAGCTGATATAGTTTTTCCTATTAAAAAGGACAATAGTAATTCACCTTGATTGTTATTGGCTGCTATGCTATGAGGAGTTCTTGAAAAGTTATCCATTTTATAAATATCAGCACCATTTTCTATTAAAATTTTTGCAACATCATATTTATTATTTTCAACTGCAAAATGAAGAGCGCTTCTTTGGTAAGTATCAGATTTATCGAGATATGTCTTTTTACTTATTAAAACCATCATAATATCGACATCACCAATTTTGGCAGCTAATGAAAATAGATTATCGCTAATTTGATATTTTGCAGAATTCTTATTTGCAAAATCCAATAAAATTGCTAACATAGTTTGGCAATTATTATTAATAGCAAATTGTAAAGATTCGTTTAATATTTTGCTATTAAAGGCAAGGAGCGGGAAAAATTCTGTCATCTTATTTTGAGCAGCTATGTAAAGAGCGTTTTGTTTATTATTATTTTTTGACATTAGATCAGCTTTATTCTTTATTAAAATTTTTGCTGCTTCATTATTTTTAAATTTTAAAGCAATATTAAGCGCAGTATCGCCATCATTATTTTTTAAATTTATATTTGCGCCAATTTCAATTAGCATTGTTAAGGACTTAATGCTGTTAAGCTGCGCTGAAACATGAATCATTGATTGATTGTAAATATCTTTATTATTTAAACTAGATTTTTTGTTGATTAAGTTCTGTAAAATATTAGTATTGTCATTTTTTATAGCTAAATATAGAGCCTTATTTATGTTGGCTTTATTATTTATTAAAATAGATACTACATGCTGATGACCAATATCTGCTGCAACATAAAGAGGATTTTTACCATCAATATCTTCTTCATCTATTAAGGTGTTATTACAATCAAGTAATGTTTCTATGTGACTAGCTCTGCCAAGAATAATAGCAAGAAAAAGGGGCTTAAAACCAATATAATCAGTATATCCTAAAATTGATGAATATTTATCTGATAATGAATAGATATCTAAATCATTAATTATAGCATAATTAATTTGACTAATTATCTCATATGTTTCTTCTGATATATCTTTAACCATAAATAATATATAAAAATTAAATATTATATAAGGAGGTTATAATAAAAATTATCTCTAAATTATTAATGGCTTAAAATTCAATAAATAGTGCTTATAATGCTAAGCTTAAATAAATTTTAAGAGTTTTTCTAAGCATTATATCGTTAGAAAAATTATTTGCCACATTATCTCTGCCAACTTTCCCAATAGATTCTAATTGAGAATTTGTCATTTTAAGTAAATTAGTAATTTTTAGAGTAAGGTCATCTATGTTATTATAATCAAAGATAAAGCCAGTTTTATTATCGATTATTGTTTCAAGAAAGCCACCAATATTGCTTGCTATTATTGGCTTTTGACATGATTGGGCTTCAATAGGAATCCTGCCAAATGCTTCAGCCTTAATGCTTGGAGCAATAACAAAATCGCATATTGCGTAGGCAGCTGGCATGTCTGAGCAATTATCTACAAATTTAATCTTACTTGATAATTCCAGATTATCTACCTTACTTTTTAATCTAGCTAAATATTGATCATGACCATGGCTAGATCCAGCCATAATGCATAAAAAATTTTTGTTAATATTATTTAGCGCATCAATTAAAAATTCATGTCCCTTCCAACTGGTAAAACGAGCAGGTACAAAAATTAATTTTGTCTCAAGATTTGCCACTTGCCACTGATCAATAATTTTATTAATTCTGCTTTTATCAATATTGTCAACATTGAAATAATTTATATCTACTCCTCTATTTACTATCTGAGAATTACTGGAATTAAATTTGCTAGAATATTTTGAATAATTATTGCTGACATATTTTTTTATAAAAGATGAAACCATAATAACATAGTCAGCTTTAAGCATATAGCTATTATAGATTTTTTTGAGAAAATTTATAGAATAAGTTCCATGTACTGTACTAACTAATTTTACTTTTTGAATCTTAGATGCGTAATAAGCACTAATCATTGGCGCTCTTGACCTTATATGTAATATGTCTATTTTATAATGTTTGATAATTTGCTTTAATTTTATTATATTTGTTATAATATTAATTGGGTTTTTACTCTTAACATTTAAAATAATATATTTGATATTATTTTCTTTGAGTTGGTTGATCATTCTTCCACCACTAGTTATAATTATGGGTTGATGATCATTCTTTTTTAAGTATATTGCTAAATCTATTGCGCCTCTTTCAACGCCACCACTTTCTAAAGAGGGTATGATTTGAGCAATTATTAATTTTTTATTTAAGAGTTGGGGCATAATTTTGCTTAATATGTTATATATAAATTATCTACAAAAAAAAACATTAAATCAATTTTTATCAATTGCTACTATATTAATATCATTAATATGGTTTAGTAGAGCGATATCATTTATGAAATATATTACAAATAATGGTATCAGTATAGCAGATTTTATATATTTATTTATATTAATTTTGCCGTGGCTATTAATTTTCATTATTCCTATTTCATTATTCATAGCTGTTTTATTGGTATATTATAATTTACTTAAAAGTAACGAAATTTCAATTTTAAAAAATACTGGATTGTCAAAAATCAGGATTGGAAAGCCTGCTATTACATTAGCTATTATTATTACAATATTTAGCTATATATTATCATTTTATATAATGCCATTATCTAACAAGGAACTTAGAAGAATAAAATTAGATTTTGCAAATAACTATGCTAGCCTTGCCTTTAAAGCTGATAGCTTTGAAACAATAAATAACTTAACAATCTATATTAAAAAAAAGGATAAAAATAATCAGCTATATGGAGTTATGATAAATGATAAAAGATCATTGCATAATTCTATTACTATCACTGCACAATTTGGGAATGTTATAATTAAAGAAAATTCTGTCTATCTGATACTGAAAAATGGCACTGTACAAAGATATAATTATAAAAAGAAAAATAGTGAGATTCTAAGATTTGATAATTACATCTATAATCTTACAGATAATAAAAATAATCTTGCCGATATTAAGTGGAAAGCTAAAGAAAAATATTTTCATGAATTATTTTATTTTGAGGATAATATAAGCCAAGAAGAATATAGTAAAATACAATCAGAAATACATGAAAGAATAACATATCCAATTATGTCAATAGTATTGACACTTCTTGCAATAACATGTATTTTATGCAAAGAGTTTAGTCGAAGAGATAATGCTAAAAATATATTTTTTACTGTATTATTGGCAATTTTATATATGTTTAGCATGATAATGATATATGATTTAATAGAAGTTCATAGCTATTTTGCAATATTGTTATATTTAATAATAATATTTT
>JAUROA010000065.1 GCA_030835745.1 Alphaproteobacteria bacterium | reverse complement strand
CCAGATGCGCTACCAGGCTGCGCTACGCCCCGAATTTAATTGATAATTTAAATATTAATAAGAAAATATTTAAATTAAAACACCATAATTTTATATTTTGATTAAGAAATAGCATAAAGTCAATAATGAAAAAAATATTTTTAATAATTTCACTTCAATTAATTTTTTTCTCCTCAAACATATATGCCTGGACCGGCTATGATTACAAAAATGATACTATAATCGAGATTTATCCAGGCAATTACACTCAAGAAGGAGAGATATTTGAATTTTATGATGAATCTCTTAACAAAATGAAGTTAGCAAAGGTAATTGAAAGAAATTATTTTAGCGACATAGTTGAACTGAAGATAATTGATTTAGAAGATAATCAAGAAAGAATATTTGAAATGGAAAATTAACCTAAATTATATTGTAAAATATTCATTAAGCATGATTTCTTTGTGACTTAAAAGATATATCATTACACTCAATATTTCCAATCAATCTCATTTTATTAATGTCAAAATTTTTAATTTTTACTTTAATAATTGATTGCGATATCGCTTGACCATCTTCATTATTAATCTCAATATCTAAAAAATTATCTGATTTGCCTATATTATTTTTTTCCATGATAATATTTGTAACTTTGTTTATCTGATTTGATAAATATTTTTTTAACTGCTCTGTACCAGCCTGTCTTAGCAATCTTGCTCTTAATTTTATGGTTTTTTTATCAATCTGAGGCATTAAAGCTGCTGGCGTCCCCTCTCTTCTTGAATAAGGAAATATATGAGTAAAAATTAACTCAGCTTCTTTAATTAATTTTAATGAATTATTAAAAGCATTTTCATCTTCAGTAGGAAATCCAGCAATGATATCAGCGCCAAAAGTTATATCAGGCCTTATTGATCTTGCCTTACGACAAAAATCAATCACTTGCTGATAATTATGACGTCTTTTCATGCGCTTTAATATCATATTATCACCAGATTGAACGCTAAGGTGCAAATATGGCATTAATCTTGGCTCATTTCTCAATAGATCAAAAAATTCATCATCTAACTCTGCAACATCGATTGAAGACAGTCTTAATCTTGGCAATTCAGGAACTTGCTTTAAAAGTCTTTTGATCATTTGAGACAATGTTATAGGATAATCTAAATCTTTACCATAATCAGAAATATCAACTCCAGTCAATACTATTTCATTATGATTATTGCTAACAAGTTTTTTTACCATTGAAACAATTTCACCCAAAGGTACCGACCTGCTATTACCTCTGCCATATGGTATAACGCAAAAAGTACATCGATGATTACAGCCATTTTGAATTTCGATAAAAGCCCTACTTTTATTCTCAAAATAAGAAATAAGTTGTGGCGCATTATTTCTTACAGTCATAATGTCATTAACTCTAATTTTTGCTAAATCATTTGAGTTAATAAAATTAAAGGCGTTTAATTTCTTATTAAAAAAATTTTTATCTTTATGAGCAATATCATCATCGATCTTATTTGATGTAATATTATCAATATTGTTACTTAAAGACTCTTTATTTTGATAATTACTTAAATTAAATTTATCATTATTGCCAACAACAAGATCAACCTCTGGCATTTTTGCATAATCACATGGATTAATCTGAGCACCACAACCTGTGACAATAATTTTTGCTTCTGGATTTTGCCTTTTATGCTTTCTTACAGATTGCTTTATTTGCCTTTCTGCTTCTTTTGTAACCGCACATGAATTAAAGATAATAAGATCTTTTTCATGATTAGAATTTTTAATTAATTTTTTGATTGTTTCAGATTCATAGCTATTTAGCCTGCAACCAAATGTTACAACCTTGTGTCTATTTTCTTCTCCTTGAATCATCTTTTAAAATAACATGATTGATCACTCTTTCAACACCAAGAACCATTGAAATTGACTGCAATACCCTTTGCATTTCATTTTTATCTTGAGCAATTCCAAGTAAATATACCGTTTTGTCTATAGTAGTAATTTTGTAATTCCTGGCCAATATTCCTTTGGTTAAAATTAATTTAGCTTCTATCTTTGCAGTAAGGCTATAATCGATAAATCCTTTGCCAAAATCCCTAAATCTGATTTTTGGGTCTCTTGATATTTGAACTTCATCAATAACCTCTTTTACATCTGAAGCCTTCCAAGCTAAATCAATAGCTAATCTTGCTTTTTTAGTGCTTCTCACTACCCCTGTTAACAAAACTCTACCTTCATTTACCATTATATTGACTGAATTTTTAGGAGTTTTTAAACCATTTATAAGATATTTAGAAGCAATCTGACTTGCTATTTTTGTATCAATTACTGAATCTTTAATATTTTTTTCACGAACCGATAAATATGTAGCTCCAAATGAAGCACCAACAATAGATTCAACACATGACGAAGTAAAAAACAATATTGTTAATAGGCTTATGACAAGCTTAAATTTTTTCATATGATAATTTTATTTTATTATTAAATGATAATTTTATTATTAGAATATTGCAAATTATTTTTTTGCTTTATATATTAATATTGTTTAGCGGGTGTAGCTCAGTGGTAGAGCGTTACCTTGCCAAGGTAAAAGTCGTGAGTTCGAACCTCATCACCCGCTCCATTTCTAAAAAATATTTCTTAAAAATATTTCTTAAAAGTAATTAAAACCCTCCTCACAATAAAACTATCAGCTTTAGTAGCTAAATCATGAAAATAATCAAATGATTTATTCATTTAATTATCTCAAATAATACTTCATTTCTCTTAAATATTGGCAAAGTCCATGGGTGATTATAATATGCTTTAATTGGGTTAGATAATTTTACTTTTAATTTCTTTTCTTTAATTACTCGCTCAACTATTTTTTGATATTTGGCAAAATTTTTATCATTTGACCTGCCTGAAAATCTAATCACAATAAATCTCTTATCTTTATAATTATTAATTATAATATTTTGATCATCTGGAGTTGGCAAGTTGGACTTACTATATTTAGCAGGCATTGCAAAAGACATGATCATTTCTGAACCAATTTCTTCCTGAAATACCGGTGCAGTCATTTTGATTTCTTGATTTTTGCTATTCTTACCAGAAATAAATTTAAAAAGAGATCTAAATAAACCATTTTGCGACTTATTAGACTGCTTAGTTGTTGCTAATAATAGCTTTTTATAATAACGAATCTCAATATTGTCAGTAATCTTTTTTTCAACTTCATAAGGCGTTATTTCAACTGCAAAAGCATTCATAGTCATTGCCTTAATAATAAAAATTACTAAAAATAAATTAGATATAAATTTGATAAGTTTCATAAATTAATTATATAAATTAATTATTTATTAATTAAATTAATGTCATAGAATTAATGCGAAAAAATGTCAATTTTTTTTAATAAAAATAATATTTGTGGATAAAGAAGCTATAAAAAAGAAACTATTATATAGATCATGCTATCGCGGCTGCAGAGAGACCGACTTCCTGATCGGTAATTATGCGCGCCAAAATTTCGACAAAATCACTGATACCAAGCTTTATTCACAATTTTTAGAAGAAAGTGACAACAATATTTATAATTGGATTATGAATAAGGATAAAACTCCAAATCACTATCAAAATTTAGTCAATAACATCAAAAAATTTCACAATATCGATTAATTATGACCAAAAAATCTATCTCAAATTATAATCATAAAATTAGTGAAGAAAAATGGCAGAAAATTTGGCAAGATAAACAAACTTTTAAATTTGACGAAGACTCAAAACTAGAAAAATATTACATTCTTGAAATGTTTCCATATCCTTCTGGCAAAATTCATATGGGCCATTTGCGAAACTACGCTATTGGCGATGCATTAGCTAGATTTAAGAAATTTCAAGGATATAATATATTGCACCCAATGGGTTTTGACTCATTTGGACTGCCAGCTGAAAATGCTGCTCTTGAACATGACATCCACCCCAAAAAATGGACTTTAAATAATATCGAAATAATGCGCCAAGGCCTTAAATCAATTGGCCTAGCTATAGATTGGCAAAGAGAAATAATAACTTGTTTACCTGAATATTTTAAACATGAACAAAAAATCTTTATCGATTTATATAATGCTAATTTGGCATATCAAAAAGAATCCGAGGTCAATTGGGATCCTGTTGATAAAACAGTACTAGCAAATGAACAAGTAATAGATGGCAAAGGCTGGAGAAGTGGTGCAACCATTGAAAAAAAGAAGTTAAAACAATGGTTCCTTAGAGTATCACAATTTAGCGACGAATTACTATCAGAACTCAAAAATTTGACCGGATGGGATAATAGAGTTTTATCAATGCAAGAGAAATGGATTGGCAAAAGTCAGGGTTTAGAAATTGATTTTGCCATAGAAAATTCTGATAAAAAAATAAAAATATATACCACAAGAGCTGATACTATTTTTGGTGCTAGCTTTATTGCTATTTCGGCCTCACACCCACTAGCAATTGAAATTGCTAAAAATAATATTGATGCCCAGAAATTCATCAAAAATTGTAAAAATTATCAAGAAAACTCAAATGACCAAGAAAAAATAGGGTTTAATACTAATTTATTTGCAATTAACCCTATTAAAAATTCACAAAAATTACCAATATTTATTGCTAATTTTATTTTAATGGATTATGGATGTGGCGCAGTTTTTGGCTGCCCTGCTCATGATGAAAGAGATTATGAATTTGCTAAAAAATATAATCTCAATATTTTACAAGTAATTGAAAGTAAAAATAATGAAAATATTCCTTTTTCTACTCCAGGAACACTCATCAATTCAGAAATATTAAATGGCCTTTCAACCAAGCAAGCAAAAGAAAAGGTTTTTGAAATTCTATCTAATTTATCTCTGGCTAATAAAAAAACCAATTTCAAATTGCGCGATTGGGGAATATCCAGGCAACGTTATTGGGGCACACCTATTCCAATGCTTTATCTTGAAGATGGCAGAATAGTTCCTCAAAAAATCGACTCTTTACCCATAACTCTACCTGATGACCCAAAATTTAATCAAAATGGCAATCCTTTAGCTAATCACCATGATTGGAAATATACCACTTATGAAGAAAATGGCAAAATCATTAAAGCCATCAAAGAAACAGATACTTTCGACACTTTTTTTGAAAGCTCCTGGTATTTTTTAAGATTTATTGACCCTAAAAATAACAAAACCGCCTTTGATAGTAAAAAAGTCAATAAATTCATGCCAGTTGACCAATATATTGGTGGTATTGAGCACGCAGTATTACATCTGCTTTATGCCAGATTTTTTACTAAAGCACTTAAAAAATGCGGCTATATTGATTTTGACGAACCATTTAAAAATCTATTAACTCAAGGCATGGTATGCCATCAAACATTTAAAACTCAAAATAACAAATATATCTATCCAAGCGAAGCTATAAAAAAAGAAGATAATAACTATTACCACATTACCACTAATGAAAAAATAATAGTTGGTAGATCTGAAAAAATGAGTAAATCCAAAAAAAATATCATTGAGCCTGCTGATATTATTGATAGTTACGGCGCTGATACTGCTCGTTTATTTATGCTATCTGATAGCCCAGTATCACGAGATCTTGAATGGAGCGATAGCTCAATTAAAGGTTGCTGGGTTTATATTAATAGATTATGGCGCTTATTTAATGAATTTAGTCAAAATTGCAAAATCAACATAAAAGAACAAGACATAAATTATACTGATATTAGGGATAAAAATCACCAAGAAATATATCGACTAACCCACAAAACAATATATTTAGTTGAAAGAGAATATCACAATATGTCTTTCAATGTTGTTATTGCTAAAATTAGAGAATTTTCCAATGCTTTAGAAAAATTTACTTATAATGACCAAATATCAAACCAAATAATGTTTTTTGCTTTAAAAAATTTAGCAATATTAATATCGCCAATTACTCCACATCTTGCCGAAGAATTATGGCAGAATCTAGGGCATGACTCACTAATATCAACTCAGCAATATCCTAAATATAATATGGATTTAACCATTGATAATGAAGTTAATATTGCCATTCAAATTAATGGAAAATTACGCGATGTTATTATTGTTGCCAAAGATAGTGATAAAAAAGAAATTGAAAAATTAGCTTTATCATCCAAAAATATTATTAAATTTACCAAAGATAAAATAATCAAAAAAACCATAATCATCCCAAATAAGCTTGTTAATATTGTAATTGCTCAGTGATAAATAACCAAAAAACTAAATTACTAGATAAAGTTAATATTCCTGCTGATTTAAAGAAATTTGATATTAATCAAATCAAGCAATTAGCTGATGAGCTCAGAGAGGCAACTATTAATAGTGTTTCACAAACTGGCGGTCATTTAGGTGCTGGCCTTGGCGTTGTTGAGCTAACATGTGCATTACATTATGTCTTTAACACCCCAGATGACAAATTAATATGGGATGTAGGACATCAAGCCTATCCTCATAAAATATTAACTGGTCGCAAAAATAAAATTACTACAATTCGTCAAGCTAATGGTCTTTCAGGATTTACTAAAAGAAGTGAAAGTATTTACGATCCATTTGGTGCAGGACATAGCTCTACTTCAATATCAGCAGCACTTGGCATGTTAATTGGCAAAAAAATTAACAAACAAAAATCTAATATTATCTCAATTATTGGCGATGGCGCAATGTCTGCAGGAATGGCCTTTGAAGCTATGAATAATGCTGGCGCCTTGAATGATAAATTTTACCAAAATAACAGATTAATTGTCATTTTAAATGATAATGATATGTCAATTGCACCACCAACCGGGGCCTTTTCAAATTATTTATCAAAATTAGTCTCTTCAAAATCATATCTTAAAATTCGTGATTTTTCTAAAAAAATTGTTAATAAACTGCCTCAATCAATAGGTAAATATCCGAGAAAATTTGAAAAAGCTGCCAAAGATTGGTGGATGGGAGGCAATATATTTGAAGAATTGGGTTTTTACTATATTGGACCAATTGACGGACATAATCTAGATATCTTAATACCGATATTACAAAATATCAGAGATGATAATTCATGTGATCCGATCTTAATTCACCTTGTAACTGAAAAAGGCAAAGGCTATAACAACATCTTAAAAAGCTCTGACAAGCTTCATGCAGTCACAAAATTTGACCCAAAAACAGGTCAACAAATTAATGCTAAATCGCCCCACCCTTCATATTCTAAAATATTTGGACAAAAATTAACCAACCTTGCTCAAAAAGATAAAAAAATTACTGCAATTACCGCAGCAATGCCAAGCGGGACCGGGCTTGATATTTTTGCCAAAAAACATCCGACAAGATTTTTTGATGTTGGCATTGCTGAGCAACATGCTGTTACATTTGCTGCTGGCATGGCCTGTGAAAATTTAAAACCTTTTATTGCTATTTACTCAACTTTTTTACAAAGAGCTTATGATCAAATTATCCATGATGTTGTGATTCAGCAACTTCCTGTTAGATTTTGCATTGATCGCGCTGGCTTTGTTGGTGCAGATGGCCCTACTCATGCTGGATCTTTTGATATTGCCTATTTAATTAATTTACCAAATTTTATCTTAATGGCTCCAAGCTGCGCTCAAGAATTAATAAAAATGATCAATACTGCCAATAATATTAATGACAAACCATGTGCAATTCGCTATCCAAGAGGACAATATCAATTTGATATTAACTATGATGATAATGAAATTTTAGAAATTGGCAAGAGCAAAATTATTCAAAAAGGTCAAAAAATTGCCCTCTTATCATATGGCACAATATTAAATGAAACAATAAAAGCAGCAAATTTAATATCTAAAAATCACCAAATAACTCCAACCATTATTGATATAAGATTTGCTAAACCATTTGACGAAAAACTTATTAAAAAATTAGTCAAAGATCATAAATTGCTAATATCAATAGAAGAAGGAGTAATTGGAGGATTTGGCAGCACCTTAAATAACTATTTAAATAATAATAACCTACTTGATAATTGCCAATTTAGCTCAATATTTATGAAAGATGAATTTATTGAACATGATTCTCAAGAAAATATGCAAAAAAAATCAGAAATTGATTCTTTATCTATCTATAATAAATTTAAAAAATTTGAAGAGCTTTTTAAATCATAACAAATTGATGTCACATTCTTCCTTGCGCTGCAGCAGCACCTCCAAGAGCTGATCCTTCATTTCCAGTTGGACTTGGACCTGGACCTGGACCCTTTCTTGATTTTTTTCTAGAACCTTCAGTCTCATGAGGGCATTTTTTTCTAGAACCTTCAGTCTCATGAGGGCCTTTTCTCTTAGCAGTAGAATTTGCAGGAGTTTCTGATCCTTTTTTAGATTGACTTAGACTTGGACCTGGACCCATTCTTGGTTCTTTCCTAGCACCTTCAGTCTCATGAGGGCCTTTTCTCTTAGCAGTAGAATTTGCAGGAGTTTCTGATCCTTTTTTAGATTGACTTAGACTTGGACCTGGACCCATTCTTGGTTCTTTCCTAGCACCTT
>JAUROA010000064.1 GCA_030835745.1 Alphaproteobacteria bacterium | reverse complement strand
ATTATGGAATTGGTGCACAAATATTAAATGACCTAGGCATTAAAAAAATGACACTATTAACAAATTCTAAAAAATCAATTATTGGACTAAAATCATATGATATTGATATTGTAGATTATAAAAAAATATAATCAATATCAAGAATTATTGCCAGATTAATTATAAATAATGTCAATATTTTATTTTAATTTGACTTTATTTAAAAATTATTGTATCATATTAATATATTAATATGAGCATATATAATAGTCTCTATCGATTTATAGATGATGCTAATAAGCAAATAGTTGATGCTAATAAGCAAATAGTTGATGCTATTGACATAGATGAGCTTAAAGGAAGTTTAAATGCATCATTTGATATTGGAAATGTTATAGGTTTTTTTGAGGAATTGATTCACTTAAATTCGTATGACAGTAATAAAGAACAAAAATCATCTCGCAATACAAGATCAATAGCTGTTACAGATCCTTCTAATAATAGATTAACAACTACTGAAATAGATACTTCTGACATTATATCAGCAGCTGATATAAATATAACAAAACCAAATGAAGACAAACTATTGCCCACAACTGTAAAAAAATATTTTTCAGAATTCGTTGGTGCTAAGGGTAAAATTAATTGCAATATCAAGAAATTCTTTTTGCATATAACAGAATGCGATATTGAAATCACTGATAGCTTTATTATTTTTTCTACTGGCCCTGTTAATAAAAAAATAACATTTGATGAAATTGAAAGTAAAATTGAAAATTTTGATGACTTTTTTAGTAAATTTAATGTTAATATTGATACATCATTTATTCAAAGTAACGGCAAAATAAAAACAATTAAAGATTTATATAAAGATATTAAAGCTATTTCTTCAAAAAAAAGCTACAGCCAAGCTGATTCTTTCCAAAGCTCTGAAAAATTAGTTGATGATGTACCCCAAGATCATAAGGAGCATATTGAATTACTACCACAATCATTATCTAGCAACGAATATTCAAAAAGTGATACAAAAAAAACCAGTAATTCTCCAACTTTTTCATTAAGCACTATTAAAAATAGTGTAAAAAAATTTGCCACTAATATTTATAGCGGTACAAAAAAATTTTTACAATTAGCATATGCACCTGTAGCATATGCACTGGCACTGCCTGCAACTTTATTTTCATATACTTTTGGATCAAATGCACAACACTGGCAAAAAGAGAGTAACATGAGTAGTTTTAAAGATGTTGTTAATGATGTTGTTTATGGGGACGATTCTCATAGCCTTAATAGCCTTAATTCTTATAACAAAAGCAATTCAGATAAAGAGTCTATTTATAAAACTCCTTTAACTACAATAAAAGCTCCTAGATTGCCATACATACAACTTAATTGCAGCAATCATAGTGTAGCAAGAATATTCTAAACTAATTCTTGCCCATAAACTCTTTGAAATAATTCATTGACTAATATTCTTTCATCCTGTGCTACTTTATTGTAAAATGATAATTTAAATGAATTATTAATATCACCAAATATTTCAATATTTCTACCCCATGATATTAAGGTTCTTAGTGACATTAATGTTGAAAGATCAGCATTTTTAAAAGCCTCTCTAGTTAAATTAGCCAATTTTACCATATTAATTAATGTATTTTTATCTTTCTTATAAAGATTTGGTAATTTTTTTTGCAATACTTTAACTTCATGAGATTCATCTAGATAATTAAGAGAAATTAATATATTCCACCGATCCATTTGAGCCTGATTAATTAAATTTGCACCATGATATATGCCAAGATCATCTCCGTCTCCAAGAGTATTTGATGTTGCAAATAATCTAAAATTCTTATGAGGAGTTAATATTTTATTTTCTTCCAGAAGTGCAAATTTCCCCTCTTCTTCAAGCAATCTTTGTATTATAAAAGAAACATCGCTTCTTATAGCATCATATTCATCAAGAACAAGTACCATACCTTGATTAATAGTAAATGGCAACATGCCTTCCATAAATTCTGTAATTTGCTTGCCATCTTTTATATGAATAACATCTTTACCAACAAGATCTAATCTGGTAATTTGTGAGTCAAAATTGATTCTTAAGCATGGCCAATTTAATCTTGCAGCAACTTGCTCTATATGTGTAGATTTACCTGTACCATGCATGCCTTGAACAAGCACTCTTTGATTAAATACAAATCCTGCAAGTATAGCCTTTGTTGTTTCTGGATCAAAAATGTATGATTTATCAATCTCTGGTACATATTGGTTTTTTTTATCAAATGCAAATATATCAAATTCACAATTAAAGCCAAATAATTTTTTACTATCAATTTTTTTCATTTTACTTTTTTTTATGTGTTTTTTTTGAAAATTTCTTTTCTTTTATTAAAGCATATGGGTTGTCACTTTTTCTAATGTAGAATCTTATATTAGTTAAATTTAAAGAAAAATTTTGTCTTAGATTATTAACTAAATATCTTTTATATGAGTCAATTATAGCTTTTGGGTAATTAGTAAATGCAACAAAAGTTGGTGGCCTAATTTTAATTTGAGTTATATATTTTAATTTAACTTCTTTACCCTTATGAAGAGGCGGCTTGTGATTACTAATAGCAATATTAAGCCACTCATTTAATTGGCTTGTACTAAGTTTTTGCTGCCATTGCTGATATGTAGACAAGCAATAATTTAGTAATTTTTCAATATTATATCCATTTTGCGCAGAAACTGCAATAATAATAGCTCCAGATATTTCAGGAAGTAATTGCTGAATTTGCAATCTAACCTTTTTCATAAATTGCTCCTTATCGCCCTTTATTTTATCAATTTTATTAATTGCAAATATAAGAGCCCTACCCTCTTTTAAAATCTGCGATGCTAGAGCTAAATCTTGATGATCTAATATCATATCGCAATCAATTAGCAAAATAGCAAGATGAGCAAATCTTATCGCATGAAAACTGTCTGCAACACTATAGCTTTCTAAATTTGAATTAATATTAGTCTTTTTTCTTATTCCTGCAGTATCAATTAGCCTGATTTTTTTATTTTTAAAAATATGATCAATTGCAATAGAATCTCTTGTAACGCCGGCAATGTCAGATGTAATTACTCTATCTTGATTAATAATTTGATTAATTAATGTCGATTTGCCAGCATTTGGTCTTCCTATAATTGCAATCTGAATATCTGGCTTATTATTATTGTTAATTAAATCTGCAAAATCTTCATTATATTGATTAATATGAGTTGCCAGAGTTTGATATAATATATCAAAGCCCAATTTATGCTCAGCAGAAATAGCAATTGGCTTATCAAAGCCTAGCTTATAATATTCTTTAGATATATGCTCTTCGTCAAAATTTTCACATTTATTAGCAATTAAAATTATTTTTTTGTTAATTTTTTTAAGTATTTTACTAAATTTTAGATCATCACTTGTAACACCATTTTTGCCATCAACCATAAAAAGACATAAATTTGCATCTCTAATTGCTATATTGGTCTTTTCAACCATTTTTTTAGCCAGAATATTATCTTTAAAATTATCTTCAAGACCAGCAGTATCAATTACTTCAAATTCTAAATCAGCAAGTTTTGCCCTACTAATTTTATAGTCTCTTGTAACGCCTGCAATATTATCAACAATTGCAATTTTCTTGCCGACTAATTTATTAAATAATGTTGATTTACCAACATTTGGTCTTCCTATAATTGCTATTTTAAACATTTTGAATAAAATTACTTACTTCATTAACTATATTTTTTTTTCTCATAAAATATTCACCAATTAAAAAACAATTTATGCCATTTTCTTTAAGCAATTTTGCATCATCAATATTATTAATACCACTTTCAGTAATAATGTTATAGTCTTTGTCAATTTGCTTTGCTAAATTAATGCTATTATTAATATCGACTTTAAAAGTTTTAAGGTCCCTATTATTTATACCAATTAATTTACTTTTTAATTTTGCAGCCCTTTGCAATTCCTGCTGATTATGAACTTCAATCAGTACAGACATACCTAAATCAAGAGCAACCTGCTCTAATTCTTGTAACTTTTTATCATCAATCATTGCCATAATAAGCAAAATACAATCAGCTCCTATCATTCTTGCATGATAAATTTGATAAGCATCAACCATAAAATCCTTACATAATATTGGTAAATTACAATTTTGCTTTATATCTTGCAAATACTGATAAGAGCCCATAAAATATTTATTATCTGTCAGCACTGAAATACATGTGGCATTTGCTTGTTGATATTGTTTTGCTATCTTTATATGATCAAAATCACTACAAATTACACCCTTAGATGGTGAGGCTTTTTTAACTTCGGCAATTAATGCAGTTTGATTTTGACTATTTAATTTAGCCAATTTATAAAAAAAATCTTGTGGCTGTGATAAATTTTTTAAATTTTTGCAAATTTGCTTAAGAGATAAATTTTTTTTTAAATTTCTTACTTCTAGCAACTTATGATTATAAATTTCTTCAAGTATATTTAACATAAATTATGAACTTAAATTTTTTCGAATCCTATCCTAATTCAAGATTAAGAAGAAATCGTAGCCAAAATTGGCTTAGAGATTTAATTGCACAACATAATTTAACCATTAATGATTTAATTTTGCCAATTTTTATTTCATCTGGAACTAAACAAAAATTCGAAATTAAAAATCTTCCAAATATATATAGATATTCCATTGATTATGCTATTGATCATATACAAGAAGCTTATGATAATGGCATTAAGGCAGTAATGCTATTTCCTTATATTGATAGCAAGCTTAAATGCGAAAAAGGCCTTGAAGCTCTAAATGCCAATAATATCATGTGCAAAGCAATAACTAAGATAAAAAGCAAAGTACCAAATATTGGCATAATTAGCGATGTTGCACTAGATCCATATACAATTCATGGACATGATGGCATTATTAATAAGAATAATAATGTAATCAATGACGAAACCATAGAAATTCTTTGCAAGCAAGCTTTAATTCAAGCGCGAGCAGGCTCTGATATAATTGCCCCATCTGATATGATGGATGGCAGAGTTAATGCTATTAGAAAAACATTAGACGATAATCACTATAAGGATGTGTGCATCATGTCTTATAGTATAAAGTTTGCTTCTAATTTTTACGGCCCTTTTCGCAACGCAATTGGCTCTGATATTAATTCAAAAATTGACAAAAGGGGCTACCAACTTGATTTTCGTAATTCAAAAGAAGCTATAAATGAAATTGCTCACGATATTCAAGAAGGAGCAGATAGTATTATCATCAAACCAGCTATGCCTTATTTAGATATTATTAAAGAAGCCAGCCTGACATTTAATCACCCAATTATTGCCTATCAAGTAAGTGGTGAATATGCAATGATTAAAAATGCCTCTAATTGCAATATCTTAAATTATGAACCAGCAATAATTGAGTCATTAATATCATTTAAAAGAGCAGGATGCAGTGCAATAATTTGCTATGATAGCGTTAATATTGCTAAGCTATTAAATAAGTAACTAATTTCATAATAGGGTCCTTGCTTTAATTTTTTTCTATATAAAATTATAAGAGTAATTTGATATTACTCAGCTAAAATCATATCATATTATAATTAGTTTTGACTTAGATTTATCTAGCATTACGACCTTTGTTTATTTATTTGCAGAGGTTCTTCAACTATACTAGAAGCATCTTTGGGACGTTTTACTGAAGTATCTGGCTGTTGTTCATCAGGTGATCTTTTTTTAAAAAATTTGTCGATTGTGGTTTGATTTGTTTTAACACCATGAGTCTCTGGACTTTTTTCAGACTCAGGCCCTTTAATTCTCCGCTCAAGTTCATAAATTCTATTCTCAAGAGATGATATTCTTAGTTGCATTGCCATAAGAAGTGGGTTACTCATTATATCGTTACATTCTTTAATGAATCCTTGTCTGATTTCAGACTGTTTTTGAGGTAAAACTAATTTTTTAACACCATCAAGAAGTGATTTTACACTATAGTGATCATATGCAATAACACCTAAAATCTCTTTATAGCTTCCTTTTCTAAGAAAAAGTTTTTGAATATAATTTAATATTTTACTCTTTGTGTCTTCACGAGCCTTCTTACTTTCTGGTCTATCATAATCACGCTTTAATATAGATTCTGGCGCTGGCGACGCGAACTCGTTTGGACGTAGTTGATGCAATATAGCCTTCATAGGAATCTCAAGATCCGATTTTACCTCATCGTTATGACTGTTAATTTCTTCATAAGTTTTTGGAAATTTAGATTGTGTAACTTGTGGTGGAATTCCATTGATCTTTAATAATCGAACTAAGTAAGTAACATTAATATCATCTTCAATGACATCTGTTACCGCATCTTTATAAAGAAAATCATAAGTTTTTTGGTTCCTATCATATATATTTTTTTGAGATTTACTTAAATTAGAAAGTAATGAATTTTGATAAAGGACATATGCACCTTGATCAAGTAAAATATTTATAATTTCATCTTGCCCTGAAACAATAGCTTCTTGTAAGGGTGAACTACTAACTCTAACTTTTCCTCCTTTTTGCTTTGTATCCGAATAAAAACATAATTGATTAATCAGTGCGCCACTCTCTATTAATAGAGATACTACTTCTTTACCTTTTCTTTCTTGTATTGCAACAAATAAGGGTTGTTTATCATCTACATCAAAACTTTTTGGTTTTTTCGTATTAACACTAACTCCTGAATCAATAAAAGCTTTTAATGTTTCAATTTTAAAATTTGGTTGCGATAAGGCGTACATTATAGAGCCATCAGTATCAGCTTCATGTGCAATTAACATTTTTATTAATTCAGAGTTATTCTCTTTTATAGCTAATTGTAACGCTGAAACGCCATCTTTGTCAACTTGATTAGCATCAGCACCAAATTCTAATAAAATTTCTGCTAATTCAATTTCTTCAGATTCTATGGCACTTAAAAGCGCAGTTGTATTTGTAGATGTATAGCTATTTGGATCTATTCCTTCACTAAGCAAGAATTTTGCTATTTCTATATTAAACTTATCTGGAACTAGCATTCTATATTCATTTAGATCACTATCATCAATAGCTTTATCTCTTATTTCATTTGGTAGAAAGAGACGAAGATAATAATTGAGAATATTTAGATTATTAGAATCATCTAGTACATAATTTACATTTGAGTCATTAATAATTTCTTGCAACTTTTTCAAATTACCGTCTCTTAAAGCTTGATTTATCTCACTTTTTTGTGCGAATGTAAATTCCATATTTTTAAAAAATTTAATGTTTTATTTATTTTTTTATTTATTGTTTTTTATTATATCAAATTTTTATCATAACGCAAGCAAATATTTTGACATTGATTTAGAGAGTATCGGGGCCTGATCCCGTATCTTTGCATAAAATTATTCATCAAGAGACATAATTGAATTACGAACCTAAATATTAACCGATAGAGAAACTGAATATTGTGACAACAAAAATCATACTGATCAACTTTATGTATCTTTTTTGCTCAATGATGTTTTTAAATTACTTGAAGAAAAATTATGTTCTTATCTCAATTTTACTTATACTTGAATAGATATTATGCTAAAAATAACTAAGCAGGGTAAAACTCAGTTTTTCTACTAATCTTTAAATTTGTGCACTCGCAGCCACTTTGCAACTTTTTGCTTGAAGTGGTATAGCTTGTAAACCCACCGCTGCAGAACTCGCTTTACTTGCAGATGGCTGAGTATAAGGATATCTAATACTGGTAACTGATTCTGGTTGAGGTGAAACTTGACCAGAATTAAAAAAACATTGTTTTAATTTATTTGATATAGCTGTGAATGTAGAAAGGCAGTTTATACCCAAAAAATTACTATCTATCTGGTTAGTTGTATTCTGATTAATTTTTTTGTCCAATTCTGCTTTATCAATCTGGTTAGTTGTATTCTGATTAATTTTTTTGTCCAATTCTGCTTTATCAATCTGGTTAGTTGTATTCTGATTAATTTTTTTGTCCAATTCTGCTTTATCAATTTCCATAAGTACACCACTATGAGCATCATATGTGAAAATCTTGATATCTCTGGCTAGTTTATTTTTTATTTTATCATCTTGCTGCTCATTTTTTAGATGTTTTATGGCAATTTCCATTTCTTTGATATCTCGATCAAATTGAGCAACATGTTTGTTTAGCCAAATTATTTTATTATCTTTACTGTTTTCGTCAAATTTAGGATGTTTTAGTTTTTTTCTTTTAAAAGCAGCTATTAAATCATCATTATTAATATCAACATCGCTCTCTAATTCATTTAAATCTTTTTGATATCTTTCTTTTTTAGAAACTAGCTGATTAACAGCTTTTCTATAATAAACAATTTTGAAAGCAATATTATTATTAACAGCTTCTATATCACTATCTTCAATATTAGTTCTTTTACTTTCAATTGAACAAAATAAAGTTTGAAAAGAGGATAACGCTTCAACATTATCATCATCCCAAGCTCTTTTCATAATTAATACACCTTGAATATCACTAAAATTACACCTAAAATGTGCTTCATTGTGCCTTAATAATCTACTATCAATATTATAACCTTTAACTTTAAAATTAATTTGTCCTGTTGAAAACTTTCCTTGAGTTCCAGTTCTGATTTTTTCAACATCTGTAGAGTTGTATAGAGTTGTAGAATGATCAAATTTGCTATTACGACTTCTAAAAGCAACCTCTCTAATTTTGTCTTCTGATGAAGTTGGCGTTATTTTCATAGCCTGAGGATTATGTAATTTGGGAGGAGTATTTCTTTGCCATAGAGCAAGTCTTTCCATTATGTTTGGAGTTATTATTCAATGTTTGTTAAAACCATCAAAATTACAACTATTAATATCTTGCGCAAAAAAACCTAACAAAAAATTAATGTCAGTGACAATACCTACGCAGTTATTCAAATCTGGATGAGTATCAGCATATGTAGCAATACCTATACCATCTACTATAATAGTACCAACTATGTTTCGTTTATTGTTAACTATCTTATCAATAATTTCTTGTGGTCGTTTGCCACGAACAATATGAACCATCCTACATATTTGATAATTAGCCATATCATCTTGTGGTTGCTGATCTATTGCAATAGTAATTTCATCCATAGCTAATATTTAATAAAACTTATTTTTATACTATTAGTTAAAAGTTTGCTATAATTTCTTAAATATATATAATTTAGCAATATATTTGATTTAGCAAAAACTTTTATTGTTCATAATAACACAAAAAATAATTTATTACAAGATTATTTTTAATTAGCTTTATATATAATGATCATACTCATTTTACTTTCTAAATTAATTATTATTATCTATTAATTTGTTCCAGCGCAATTATTGCAACATTTTTTTGAGCTTGTTTTTTTGAATTGCCATTTGCACTGAATTTTTTGTTAAGAAATTTAACTTCAAGAGTTGCACAAAATTCTGGCTTATGATCACTGCCTCCTATTTTTTCTATAATATATATCGGCAAATCTTTAGATTTAAGTTGAATTATTTCTTGCAATTTAGATACTGGATCTTTGGGAGGGACAATATATTGATCAAGAAAAAATTTCCAATGGGTTAAGATAAAATTTTGCGCCTTATCATATCCTGAATCAAGATATATTGCAGCTATTAGTGCTTCAACAGCATTTTCTATGTTCTTATCATTTTCTTTACCTCCAAGATTTATTTCTCCGTCACTCATTTTAAGAAATTCTTGAATATTTATAGCTTTGCCAACTTTAGATAAAATCTCTCCTGACACTAACACTGCGTGTCTTCTAGATAATTCGCCTTCTTTTTCATGAGGATATTTCTTAAATAAGTAATTTGTGATAATTAGAGATAATATTTTATCACCCAAAAATTCTAGTCTTTGATAGTTAAAATTATTGCTTTTTTCCTTTGAAAAGCTTGGATGAGTGAGCGCTTCTTCAAGGTATTTTTGATTTATAAGTTTATATGATATTTTTTTAGTAAAATTTTTAAGATTAGACATAAATTATTCTATTTTATCAAATATACGAGAAAATCTTATTGAATCAAACCAGCTAAAAATATACCATATGGGTTTAGAAGTAGAGAAAAATATAATTTTGGCCTTGCCAATAAAATTTTGGTGAGGTATAAAACCAACATCAATATATCTACTATCACGAGAATTATCACGATTATCTCCCATTACAAAATAGTGATTTTCTGGAACATTATATATACCACTATTATCTTGCGGCGTATTTTTAGCTTGATCAAGAATAAGAATATTTTTATTGCTGGTGATCGATTCGCTATATTGGTCAATAATTAATTCTTGTTTAGATGATCTGTCAATATCTCTAAATTTTGAGCTTTGTTTTTGAATTATTTTTTTATTATTAATAAATATTTGTCCATTTTTAATTTGAACCTTATCTCCAGGAACTCCAATAATGCGTTTAATATAGTTAATATTTTCATTACCAGGCATTCTAAAAACTGCTACATCGCCTCTTTGTGGATTTTTACTATATATTCTATCATTAAAATAGTTAAATTTATAGCCAAATGGTAGTGAATATTTAGTATAGCCATAAGACATTTTAGATACAAATATATAGTCTCCTATCAAAAGATTTGGCTTCATTGACCCAGATGGAATATGAAATGGCTCGTAAAAAAAAGATCTAAATATAATTGCAAAAAAGGCTGCCAACATAAATGTTGAAAACCAGCCCATTTCCTCTTTTTGAGTAATTTCTTTATTAGAGGTTTTTTTAAAAAAATTTTTAATCATTTGTTTTTATTAGTGATTTTCCAGTCATTTCCTTTGGCTTTTCAATATTCATTAATTGCAATATTGTTGGCGCTATATCAGCTAGGCTACCATTATTTAGAGAAATATTACTATCATTAGATATTAATATTAAAGGTACTGGATTTATAGTATGAGATGTATGTGGCTGATTATTATTATCAATCATATTTTCTATATTGCCATGATCAGCGGTGATTAGCATTTTACCATTATTATCATTAATTACCAACTCTAATTGCGCAAGACACTCATCAATAACTTCACAAGCTTTAATTGAAGGATCTAACTTACCACTATGACCAACCATATCTGCATTTGCGTAATTAACAACTATAAAATCATATTGGTTTTCATTAATTTGCTTAATTAATTTATCTGTTATTTCATAAGCTGACATTTCGGGTTTTAAATCATATGTTTTAACATTTGGAGATTTAATTAATATTCTTTTTTCATTAATAAATTCTTGCTCTTTACCACAAGAAAAGAAAAAAGTAACATGAGCATATTTTTCAGTTTCAGCAATTCTTAATTGCGACATTTTATTATTTTGCAATATTTCTCCAAGTGAATTTGAAATATTTATTGGTGGAAATAATATTTTATATTTTTTAGCCAAGGAGTCGCTATATTTAGTCATGGCAATATATTGACTAAATTTATTGCTATTATATAGCTCCTCGCATATTTGTCTGGCCCTGTCTGCTCTAAAATTGCAAAAGATCAAACCGTCACCATCTTTAACTCCATCATAATTATTATTGACAGATGGCTTTATGAATTCATCAGTAATATCTTGATCATAGCATTTTTGAATAAAATCATTTTCATTGTCAAATTTATCTCCAATTGCGTTTATTATTGCGTTGCTAGTTAGATTTGTTCTATCTATATTATTATCTCTATCCATTGCGTAATATCTGCCGCTAATAGTAGCAATCTTTACTATTTTATTATCGATAAGAGTTGATAGTGACTGAATAAATAATTTAGCACTTTTTTGAGCAACATCTCTGCCATCTAAAAATATATGAAGATATGTTGTTATTCCTTCTTTTTTAAGAATTGATGCAATATAACTAATGTGATATATATGGCTGTGAACCCCGCCATTTGAAAATAATCCAGCTAAATGGCATGATTTATTATTTTTTTTAAGGTCTAAAAAAAGAGATAAAAGATCGCTATTAGTTGCTAAATTATTATCTGCTATTGCATTATTTATCCTTGGTAAATCTTGAAAAATAATTCGACCAGAACCAATTGTCATGTGACCAACCTCTGAATTACCTATTTGACCATCAGGCAAACCTACATCTAACCCTGAAGTAGAAATATAGGAATTGCTATATTCTTTAAGAAATCTATCATAATTAGGGGTTTTAGCTTTGCTAATTGCATTAGCCGGATTTGAGTCATCTCCAATACCCCACCCATCAAGAATACATAATAATAAAGGATTTTTTGCCAAAGGATCTTTTACCATAGAGTCTTTTGCCCTTATCATTTTATTCTTTGTCATTTTGCTAGATTAATTAATTTTACTATTTAATTACTACTTATAAAATGGTAATTATTAATTTTTAAAAGTGAATATAAATTAAAATGATTGAAATGATTGGCTATATAGCAGGTATATTAACAACAATAAGCTTTATTCCTCAAGCCTTACTAACTATTAAAACTCAAAATACCAAATCAATATCGCTAATGATGTATATGATTTTTTCAGCCGGTATTTTATTATGGCTTATATATGGAATTGTCATAAATAGCATGCCAATAATAGCTGCAAATATGATAACGCTGCCCCTAACTCTGATAATTCTTTTTATTAAAATAAAGAATTTAAAAAATGATCAATAATTTAAATTAACTAATTCATAAAAAAGTCATAATCTAGAGTCTTTTTATCTTTTGATTTACGATCTTTAAACTCAATTTTATTATCCTTAGCTAATCTTGGGCCAATAATTATTTGCTTTGATATGCCTATTAAATCAGCATTAGAAAATTTTTGCCCCATACTGTTATTAGTATCATCAATTAATATTTCATAGCCCTTTTTTTCTAATTTTTCCTTTAAATTTATTGTTAATTCACTACATTTTTTATCTTCAGGCTTAAGATTGATAATTATATAATCAAAAGGAGAGATTTCTTCGGGCCAGATAATGCCATTATCATCGTGATTAGCTTCTATTGCTGCAGCAATCACTCTTGACACCCCTATTCCATAAGAGCCCATATTAGGGTAAAATTCCTTACCATCTTGACCTAGTAATTTTGCATTCATGGCTTTGGAATATTTAGTATTAAAATTAAATATGTGACCAACCTCAATACCTCTTTTAACAATCAAATCTTTCTTATCAATATTGCATTTATCAGGATCATGCATATCATCAGCCATAGCATATATATCTTTTATCTGATCAAGATCATAATTTTTAGATTCTAATATTTGATCTAATTTTTTATCATAATAAATTGCACTTTCTCCAGTTTTTGCTAAAATATGAAATTCGTGAGATAGATCACCGCCAATAGCTCCTGTATCAGCTTTTAGAGCAATTGCATTAAGACCTAATTTTTTAAAAATATTAAAATATGTTTGATAGATTTTATAATATGTTTTCTTGGCGGATTCTTCGTCAATATCAAATGAATATGAATCTTTCATAAGAAACTCTCTACCCCTCATTAAACCAAATCTTGGCCTAATCTCATCTCTAAATTTCCAATGAATTTGGAATAGATTCATTGGTAGATCCTTATATGATTTAATATTTTTACGAAATATGTCAGTTACCACCTCTTCATGAGTTGGTCCATATAGCAAATCTCTATCATGTCGATCTTTAATTCTAAGCATTTCTTTACCATAAGCATCATAGCGGCCAGATTCTTGCCATAATTCAGCTGGCTGAATTGTTGGCATTAATATTTCATTGGCGCCAGATTTAATCATTTCTCTTCTAATGATTGACTCAACTTTTTGTAGCACTTTAACACCTAATGGCAACCAACTATATATTCCAGATGCTGTTTGCCTAATCATACCAGCCCTAATCATAAGCTGATGCGAAATTATATTAGCCTCAAGAGGATTTTCTTTTAATGTTGGTAAAAAATATTGTGATAAAAACATTTTAGTTATTTAGTTATTTAAATTTTTTAAAAAATTAACAGCAAATTTAACTCCTTTAATATCTATTGAATGATCTAAATTATCAATAGCGAGATAATCACATGATATCTTATTTTGCTTCAATATCTCAATTCCCTCTTCAAAATTAGCAAAATCAACGACTGAATCTTGCTTTCCATGAATTAAACAAATTTTTGGTAATGAAATAGTTTTTTCATCTGCAAATTCAGGCATAATTACCCTGCCAGAATATGCAATAACTCCCTTAATTTCTTGAGGCAATATTAATGATTGATATATTGCCATCATTGCACCCTGTGAAAAACCTACTAAAACAAGATCTCGATAAGATAGATTAAATCTCTTTAATTGCCCATCTATAAATGATGTTAATTTCTTATTTGCATCTCTAATATCGCTGTAAATTTGAGTTATAGGTCTTCTATCAATATCATTATATAACGAAAACCACTGATAGCAATTAGGAAAACCACCCTCCCAATCATATATTGCATTAGGAGAAAGAAAATTAGCTTCAGGTAAGGCATATTTAAATTCATGTGATAAATTTATTAAATTTTGCCCATTTGCACCATAGCCATGCAAAAAAATTACTAGATTTTTTGGATTATCTATGGTGCAATTTTCATATATTTTAGGATTCATTACTAAAAAATTAATTATTTATTAATGCTTACATTAGATAATCTAACATATTATATAGATAACAAGCTAATTTTTAAAAATATTGGATTGTCAATTAGTACATCATCAGCATTAATCATTAAGGGAGATAATGGTTCTGGAAAAACATCTTTACTCAGATTAATTTGTGGGCTAGATAAATCCTATAATGGCAAAATATTATGGGGCAATAATAATATTGAAAATATGCGCTACGATTTTAACGCAGACTTGCAATATATTGGGCATAGCAATTTTTTAAAACAACATTTATCTATAGAGCAAAATCTTAAATTTTTCTCAAAATTGTATGATTGCGAGCTTGCACTTGAAAGTGCACTATCTTTCTTTGAAATTTTAGATCAGCGAAATATCATAACAAAAAAATTCTCGGCTGGAATGCAAAAAAAAGTAATGCTTGCAAAGTTACTAGCTTGTCCGGCTACTATATGGATCCTAGATGAACCTCTGGTAAATCTTGATAAAAAATTTCAAGATAAACTATTGAGCTTAATCAAAACAAGAATTAAAGAAGGTGGCCTTGTTATAATAGCAACTCATAGCGATATTTTTGATAAATTAGGTCCAACTATTAACATTAATGATTTCAAAAATGACCAGTAATTCAAGAATTATTGCACTTATAACCGCTTGTGGCAGAGGAACAAGGCTTGAAAATAATGCTAAAATTCCTAAGCAATATCTACCACTTGGCAATGTTACTATCCTTAGACATGCTGTAATGAATTTTCTTAATAATAGAAATATTGATGATGTTATTTGCGTTATTAATGAAGATGATGTTGAACTATATAATGAAGCAGTAAGCGGCTTAGACTTAATGAATCCAGTAATTGGTGGAAGAACAAGACAAGAATCAATACTTATCGGATTAAAATCATTATCTAATGAAGAAGATATTCCTGAATATGTATTAATTCATGACGCTGTTAGACCATTTACCTCTAAGAAATTAATAAATGGTATAATTAAAAAATTAGAAACTCATCCGGCAGTTATTCCCGCAATTGCAGTTGATGATACAGTTAAAAAAATATCCAACAATTTAATTCAATGGACATTAGAAAGAGATAATTTGTGGCGAGCTCAGACTCCACAGGGATTTGTTTTTGATGATATCTTAAATTCACATATTGCATTTAAAGATCTAAAATTCACTGATGATGCAGCTGTTCATGAATATGCTGGGATTCCTGTATCAATAATTCCAGGGTCGCAAAATAATTTTAAAATAACAACACAAGATGATTATCAAAGAGCTCAAGAAATTATATTAAATTCTAATAATAATTTTCAGGTTCAATATCGTTGTGGCAATGGCTTTGATACTCATAAACTAGAAATTGCAACTGATGATAATAATAAAATAAGACTTGGGGGTGTTAATATTGAGTTTAATAAAAAATTAATAGCACATTCAGATGGTGATGTAGTAATTCATTCAATAATGGATGCAATATATGGCGCATTATGTCTTGGAGATATTGGCGATCATTTTCCTGATAATAATAAAAAATGGGAAAATGCCAATTCACTAGATATGCTAAAAATTGTAAAAAAAACAATTACCAAGCATTATGCTGAAATTGAAAATCTTGATATTACAATTATATGCCAAGAGCCAAGAATTTCTCCTTTTAAATCTGAAATCACTAAAACTATAGCTAAAACCCTTGAGATTTCACAAAATAAAATTAATATTAAGGGCACAACTACAGAGAATCTTGGATTCTTAGGTCGCAATGAAGCAATTGCCTGCCTTACAACATGCATGATTAAAATTAACACAGAATTAAATTATGAAAATTAATGCCAACTCTTTAAGAGTTAATAATGTTATTCAGCATCAAGGTCAACTTTTTAAGATATCAAAAAGAGAGCATGTCAAACCTGGAAAAGGAGGAGCCTATATTCAGCTTGAAATGAAAAATATAAAAATTGGCAATAAGACCAATATTAGATTATCTTCAAATGAGGATGTTGAATTAGCTTATGTTGAAAATAAGGAATTTCAATTTCAATATTTTGATCAAGATGATATAATTGCAATGGATATGAATACATTTGATTCAGTTAACATTAATAAAGAATTACTTGGCGAATCCTTACCATATCTTGATGAGGGTATGACAATAATGGTTGAATATTGCAATGATGAACCAATTGCAGTTAATTTACCAGATCAAATTAACGTAAAAATTGATCAGGCCGATGCGGTAGTTAAAGGACAAACTGCAACATCGTCATATAAACCTGCAATATTAACTAATGGCCAAAGAATTATGGTTCCACAATTTATTCAGTCAGGAGAAGAAATTACAATTAAAACAGATGATTTTTCATATGTAAGCAGAGTTAAAAATTAATCATGACACTTACTCCATTAGATAACTCAAAAAAAATTGAATTTCTTAAAATGAATGGTGCTGGAAATGACTTTGTTATAATAGATCAGAGATTAAATCAGTATAATTTAACCACACAAAGCTTAATTGATATGTGTGATAGAAATTATGGAATTGGATGTGATCAACTTATTACGATCAGTAATAGCGATATTGCCAATTGCCATATGACTATATATAACAGTGATGGCACCACATCTGAGGCCTGTGGCAATGCAACAAGATGCGTTGCTGCAATTATTTTTAATGAAAATAGCACTTTATTACAAATTAAAATTCAAACAATTGCTGGCATTCTAGATTGTAAAAAAGAATCAAATGGCATGATATCAGTTACAATGGGTGTTCCCAAATTTAATTGGCAAGATATTCCCCTTACCAAAAAACAAGATACACAGTCACTTAATATGTATGGACATGATGCTTATTGCGTAAATATTGGCAATCCTCACACTGTTTTATTTCTTGATCATAAAATTATTGACGCCGAGCTATTTAATTTAGGTCCAAAAATTGAAAATGATCCAATTTTTTTAAATAGAACTAATGTTGAATTTGCCTATATAACATCAGATTATCATATTAAAGCACGAGTGTGGGAAAGAGGTGTTGGCGAAACTCAAGCATGTGGCAGTGGGGCCTGCGCAATTGCAGCAATTGCTATGAAAAATAAACTTATCAATACTACAAAAACTCTTATAAATTATCCTGGTGGCGATTTATATATTGAATGGAATGATAATAAAAGCCCTATTATAATGACTGGCGACTATGAAATTGAATATGAGGGTGAATATATCCTATAGTAAAATTACAATAATATTTCTTATTATTATCTCAATAATACCAAATATTGCTTTCTCCTTATCCCCCGAGGAAAAACTTGATAATCCAATATTAGAAGAAAGAGCAATAAAATTATTCTCAAAAATACGCTGCCTTGTGTGCCAAGGTCAAGTTATTTTATCATCAGATAATAATTTTTCTTATGAGATGAGAAAACTAATAAGAAATAAAATTGATAAAGGATTGACTGACAAAGAAATAATTAATTTTTTAACAGATAAATATGGCGATGACATTTTGAATTCACCAGAATTTAGCAATTATAATGAAATCATAATATGGCTATTGCCTATAATTTTTATACTAATAAGCATTATTATCGCTAGAAAATTATATTTTAATTAAAATTGAAGCCCACAATATTCAGTCCATTATAAACTTTATCTAACAGTCTTATCTAATTTTATAATATAACTTGGCACAAATATTAATTAAGCCACAAAATAAATTTAAATAAATAAGAAACTAAATTATTAATTAATATCTTTGGCTTAAATTCAATTATGTAGCCTTAATTATTTAAATTAGCTTTTTTTTGCCATAATTTCTTCAGCAACATTAGCTGGAACAGAATTATAACATTCAAACTCCATTGAGTAACTTGCTCTTCCTTGTGATAATGATCTAAGATTATTTACATATCCAAACATTGAAGATAAGGGAACTTTAGCAGTAATTACTTGCGATATATCTCTAGCTTCAAGATTTTGTACTTGCCCTCTTCTAGAATTGATGTCTCCAATCACATCACCCATATATTCTTCAGGAGTAATACTTCAACCTTCATTACAGGTTCTAATATTACTGGAGATGCCTTAGCAATTGCTTCCTTAAACGCTGTTCTTGAGGCAATTTCAAAAGCCAAAACGCTAGAATCAACATCATGAAATGCACCATCCACTAATCTAGCCTTAAGCCTAACAACAGGGTAACCTGCTAGAACTCCAGTTTCTTTAGCCGATGTAATTCCTTTTTCTACACCTGGTATATATTCTTTAGGAACTCTACCACCTACAATTTCACTTTCAAAAATGAAATTTTCTTCAGAATCAATATCAAGAGGTTCAAAAATAATCTTAACCCTTGCAAATTGACCAGCACCACCTGATTGTTTTTTGTGCGTATAATCAATTTCACTTGATTTTGTAATAGCTTCTCTGTATGCAACCTTAGGCTGACCAATATTAGCATCAACCTTAAATTCTCGCTTCATTCTATCAACAATAATCTCAAGATGCAACTCGCCCATACCTTTTAAAATTGTTTGACCAGATTCTTCATCTGATTCAATTCTTAATGATGGATCTTCAGAAGCCAATCTCGATAAAGCAATTCCCATTTTTTCTTGATCTGCAGTAGATTTCGGTTCAACAGAGACTTCAATTACTGGATCTGGAAAAGTCATTCTTTCAAGAATTATATCATGACCCTGCTCAACCAATGTGTCACCAGTTGTAGTTTGCTTTAATCCTGCAAGAGCCACAATATCTCCTGCATATGCTTCTTTTAAGTCCTCTCTATTATTTGCATGCATAAGTAATATTCTACCTATTCTTTCTTTTGAATTTTTTGTAGTATTATTTACGCCACTACCACTAGTTAGAGTACCTGAATATATTCTAACAAATGTAAGTGATCCAACGAAAGGATCAGTCATAATTTTAAAGGCAAGACCTGCTAATTGCTTAGTACCACAATTTATTATAACAGCTTCATCAGTTTTAGAATTGATGGCTGGTGTTTCTTTAATATCAACAGGACTAGGTAAATAATCAATGATCGCATCAAGCAATGTTTGCACACCCTTATTCTTAAATGCTGTTCCATTAAGAACGGGAACAAAAGATCCTGAAATTGTTGCTTTTCTGATGCACTTCTTAAGATCAGATTCTGATATTTCTTCACCATTAAGGTATTTTTCCATTAATTCATCATCTTGCTCTACTGCTGCTTCAATAAGTTCTTCACGATATTTATTAGATTTTTCAATTAGATCTTGAGGAATATCTTGGTATGAATAGCTTGCCCCCATTTGATCACCATCCCAAATCACAGCCTTCATTTTAACTAGATCAATAAGACCTCCATAATCTTCTGCTTCAGAAATTGGCAATTGAATTGGAATAGGTCTTGCTCCAAGTCTAGTTTTCATCATATCAACACAGCGATAGAAATTTGCCCCAACACGATCCATTTTATTAACAAAACACATTCTTGGAACATTATATTTATTTGCCTGACGCCATACAGTCTCGGATTGCGGTTCAACACCTGCAACAGCATCAAAAACAGCTACCGCACCGTCCAAAACTCTAAGAGATCTTTCTACTTCAATAGTAAAATCAACATGGCCTGGGGTGTCAATAATGTTAATTCTATTATCATTCCAAAAGCATGTAGTTGCGGCAGATGTAATAGTAATACCTCTTTCTTGCTCTTGCTCCATCCAGTCCATAGTAGCTTCACCCTCATGGACCTCACCTATTTTGTGTGACTTACCAGTATAATATAGAATTCTTTCAGTGGTAGTAGTTTTGCCAGCATCAATATGGGCCATGATACCAATATTACGATATCTTTCAATAGGAATTTGTCGTGCCATTTTATATGTAAATTTCGAGATTAAAAAAATAATCCATATAAATTATTATAAAAAATTATATTTAACAAGCACAAATTAGCTTAAAGTAATTTTATTGATTATTTTACTAAAAAAACTATCATTGGCAATATGAGAGTGATATGAACAATAATCATATTTTAAGCGCATCATATCAATATGAGGCTTGAAATTTGATGAAATATTATATTTTAACATTCTTATTTTATATTTATTAGAATAATATGTTATTAGAAAGTAAAAATATAAATTATATTCACTTACAAATGATAAATTTAAATATTTTCTAAGAAAAATTTTATAAAAGTCATCATTACTATTATCATTTCTTTTTACTACTTCAAATAAATGCTCAATGACTGATCTTTGAAATATCATATGACTACAAACAGCAGATTTGATATTTCTCGCTTTGTCAATATCGGATTGTGAATGATAATTCAACTTTGACAAAAAACGATTACATGATAAATCATAATCTTTACGATCATTAAAAAATAACTCGGGATGCTTTTTTTCAATTTGAGGTATCAATTTGTTGATATGAATTAAAGCCTGACAAAAAAACTCTGATTTATATAAATTTAGATCTTTGCTAATATTATATAATGGCAATGATTTGTCGAAAAAATTTACTTTTTTATAAAATATAGTATCACTATCAACAATTAATACATTTGGTGAGATATTTGGGATTACTATTGGAGAATATAATTTTAAAAGCTGCTGATATACCCAAATTGAAGCTTTACCATAAGTAATTGATCTAATTTCTTTATATGAAAAAGGAAATATTGACTCACTACACCAAATGGCATTTTCGCTATATATTTCATCAGATATATAATAAACATTTCTAATATTGACTGCATTAGTTTTAATGCCTTTAATGCAATGTTCTAATGTTTTTATATTAGATTTATGAACAGGGACTACAGCATCGAATAACATTTATGAAAGCAAATTTATATGAGAATAATAAATAAGCTAACTATGATTGATTAGAATTTATTATTACCATCTATAATGTGAAAAAGCCTTATTGGCTTCTGCCATTTTAAAAACTTCCTCTCTTTTTTTCACTGCCCAACCTCTATTTTCAAGTGATTCAATAATAACTGTGTAAATTTTGGATGATAAATTACGTCCATTAACTTTGATAATTGCAGTTTTAAGCCACTTTAATGCAAGAGCAGAGCCTCTTCTTGAAGGGACTTCAACTGGAATTTGATATGTTGCGCCACCAATCCTTCTAGATCTAACCTCAATTCTAGGAGTAACATTATCAAGAGCTTCTTTAAAAACCTCAATAGGAGGTCTAGAAAGCTTTTTTTCTATAGTATCAAATGCATCATAAAGAGATTTCTCAACAACTGATTTTTTACCATCATTCATCAAGCGATTAATGAATCTTGATATTATAACTTCATTATATTTAGCATCAGGGAAAATTTGTCTGATTTTTGCAGCTTTTCTTCTCATTTTATTTTTTATTTATTTTGGTTTTTGAGCGCCATATTTTGATCTTCTTTGCTTACGGTTTTTAACACCTTGCGTATCAAGACTTCCTCTAACAATATGATATCTAACGCCGGGTAGATCCTTTACACGACCACCTCTTATTGCGACAACCGAATGTTCTTGGAGGTTGTGACCTTCTCCAGGAATATATGCAATAACCTCAAAGCCGTTAGTAAGCTTAACCCTAGCAACTTTACGTAGTGCTGAGTTTGGCTTTTTTGGAGTAGTAGTATAAACTCTGGTACAGACACCTCTTTTTTGAGGGCAAGCTTTCATTGCTGGTACTTTATTTTTTGCAAGCTGTCTTTTTCTAGGATTTCTTATTAATTGACTAATAGTTGGCATTAAATTTAAAATTATATATTATCTAAAATTATTTTTTAATTAATCTGTAATAAATTATAATAATTATATAATTAGTCAACTTAATTTTAAAACTATTTATTTTAATCAAACTTTGTTATTTGGCTAACTTAAATCTATAATTATTCATATAATAAATATTTGATGATATTTAAAATATAATCATTAGCATAATTTAAAATTTTTATTTTAATAATGACAAGATATATATTTATTACAGGAGGTGTAACCTCATCGCTTGGTAAAGGTTTGGCAGCTTCAGCTTTAGCAGCATTATTGCAGTCTAGAGGATATAAAGTTAGACTTAGAAAATTAGATCCATATCTTAACGTAGATCCTGGAACTATGAGCCCTGTTCAACATGGTGAAGTTTTTGTTACTGAAGATGGAGCCGAAACTGATTTAGATCTTGGTCATTATGAGAGATTTACTGATGTTGATGCCAAAAAAACAGATAATATAACTGCTGGTCAAATATACTCAAACTTACTATATAAGGAGCGCAAAGGTGACTATTTAGGAAAAACTGTTCAAGTAATACCTCATATAACTGATTTAATTAAGAAATTTATCAAAAATGACAGTAAAGATATTGATTTTATGCTTTGTGAAATTGGTGGAACTGTTGGAGATATAGAAGGTTTACCATTTTTTGAGGCAATTAGGCAAATACATTATGAAATTGGTTCAAAATATTGTGCCTTTTTACATCTCACATTATTACCATATATAGAATCTGCAGACGAACTTAAAACAAAACCAACTCAACATTCAGTTAAAGAATTAAGATCAATTGGAATTCAACCAAATATTTTATTATGTCGAGCCGATAAGACTATTAGCGATGATCATCTTAATAAAATATCACTTATGACATCAGTTCCAAGAGCCTGTGTTATTGCCGCCCCAAATGCTAAATCTATATATGAAGTTCCAATTATTTATCATCATAATAAACTTGATAGCGAAATATTAAAATTTTTTGATTTAAAATATGAATCGAAGCTAAATATCAACCATTGGTATAAAATTAAAGATGCCATAGAAAATCCTACTGACGAAGTAAATATTGCTATTGTAGGAAAATATACCGGATATCTTGATTCATATAAGTCGCTGATTGAGGCTGTAATACACGCTGGAATCTATCTTAAACTTAAAGTAAATATTATTTGGATTAATGCTAGAAAGAATCAGCAAAATCTTCCTTCTAACATTAATGCTGTAATTGTGCCTGGTGGCTTTGGAATTGATGGCAGCGAAGGTAAAATTAATACTATCAAAATTGCCAGAACAAATAAAATACCTTTTCTTGGTATTTGCTATGGTATGCAAATGACGGTAATTGAATATGCACGTAATGTCTTAGAGATGAGCGATGCAACCTCTACAGAAATATCTTCTAAAGGAGCAAAATTAATTGCTAAAATTTCTGAATGGCAAGTAAATAATAATGTTAAATCTATTAAAGAAGACTCAGATATAGGAGGAACAATGAGACTAGGATCCTATCCTTGCAACATTTCAAGAGATAGCTTAGCCTATAAAATATACCAATCAACTAAAGTAAGCGAAAGACATAGACATAGATATGAAGTTAATATTAAATATAAAAAGCAACTAGAAGATGGGGGCTTGATATTTTCTGGAATGTCAAGCAACAATAAATTAACAGAAATTGTTGAAATTGAAAATCATCCATTTTTTTTAGCCACCCAATTTCATCCAGAACTCAAATCTAGGCCATTTTGTGCTCATCCAATTTTTATAAATTTATTAAATGCTGCTAAAAAATATAAAAAAAATAATTAATTTATCTTGCCATTTAACCTTTATATTCTTTTTAGCATCTTGTGGCTTTAAACCTATTTATTCCAATGATAATAACAATAATATTAATCAGCTACTTACTAATATTAAAATCCAAGCAAGTAACAAAAAAGATAACCTATTTTTAAAAAACTATATATATGACTACATAAACCCTTATAACAATAGTAACCCTGATTATCAATATATATTATTACTTGATATTTCAAAAAACATTAGTACTGCTTATATAACAAAAACTGGCTCATCTGGAAGAAATAGAGTGCAAATTGATGTTAAATTTACATTAAAGGAAATAACAAACTCTGAAATAATATTACAAAATACTATATCGCTTTCTGATAATTACGACGTTACCTCAAATAGATACGCCACTCACAAAATGGAAGAATATATAATTAAAAATATATTAAAAATTATAGCCAAGGATATTAGAAATAATATTATTCAACATTTTAATCCTTAGCTCTCATCTAAGATAAATCTGATTTGGTAAATTACTGCGATAATTTTCAATTTGATTTTTTGATTTCATAAATTTTTTATAGTCGTTCCCCTTTAGCTTAATACCAGAAGTAGCCTTAACTTTTGATGGATTAATATGCTTATTATTTTTAAGAACTTCAAAATGCAAATGTGCACCTGTTGATCTACCTGTTGATCCAACATAAGCTATAATGTCACCTTGTTTAACTCTTGAACCTCTTTTATATTTTTTGTTAAATCTACTTATATGAGCATATGCTGTAGAATATTGCGAATTATGCTTAATTTTCATATAATTACCATAAGCACCCCTTCGACCTCTATAGACTATCTTACCTGATCCCGCAGCATATATTGGAGTTCCTGTTGGTGCAGCAAAATCTATACCTTTATGCATCTTAGAATATCCCAAAATAGGATGTCTTCTCATGCCATATCTTGAAGAAATCCTAGCTCCATTAACCGGTGTTCTTAAAAGGGATTTTCTAATACTATTACCCTTTTCATTAAAATATTCTAGGCTGTTTTTATGATTATAAATGTACATTTTAGTTACTCTTCCTTGTGTAGTGATTGATGAAAATAATATATTACCATCTCTTACCCTTAACCCATCATTGTCATAAAGAACCTCAACTATAACTTCAAATTTATCCCCTACCCTGATATCTCTTTGAAAGTCAATATCATAGCTGTAAAGATTAATCATATTCATTACTGAATTAGAAGATAAACCAACTGCAATACCATCTAAATATAGTCCGCTTTTAACCTCTCCATAATATCTTTCTATTGACTTTATCAAGGCAATTTTCTTTTTAATAGCTTTAAAATTAGTACCATCGGTAGTAACCATTATTTTTTCATCATTTACCAAATTAATTGTTAGTGATTTTAAATTTACTTTCTTTTCAATTTTATTTTGATCATCTGGATTATAATTTACTCTGACGCCATATTTAACATTTATTTCACTACCTACAGCTATTAATCTAGGATCAAATACCTTTTTCATTGATTCCAGCATATTAAATATTTGATTTTCACTAGCTCCAATATCAAGTAGTAATTTTAGAATTGTATCGCCTGGCTTAATGATGAAATTATGAGACTGATCTTTTGTAAGATCAAATTTAACTACTTCTTCATCATAAGTAACATTATAGGTTTCGTAATCATCACCAGAATTAGCAATATTTAATGCAATATCTTTCGAGATAAAATAGAATAATTTAAGTGAAATAAAAAGAATAATTATAATAACAGCAATAGGTCTAAAAAGAGAGTAGTCGATAATTTTATTTATGCAATTTATAATCAAACTTTTCATTCTATAGTTTTTAAAATATGATTATTTAATAAGTAACTGAAATTAACCTAAATATAGTTTCTAAATTAGAGATTTTAATTATAAATAAATTAAAATTAAATTTATATTTATTACTTTATGGTAAAGTTTATATTTTTTTATATTATTTATAAACTATTTTTGTTATAAGATTATTATTTTACATTTTTTTAAAAAAAACTATTGCACTGTTTTTTATATAGGGTATTATATAGTATAGATAAGATTTTATCTTATTATAGTAAAAATATATCAGCAAAATTTGAGGTTATATTTTCAAATAAATGAGTTAACTTATGACAACAAATAAAAAAACAGCTAAAAAGGCTAGTACTTCAAAAAAAACTAACTCAGCCAAAAAAGAAATAGCCCAAAAAATTCTTGCAGTTAAAAGCAAGGAAAAGGATATTAGTAAAAAACCAAATGAAGAAATTAAGCTAGAATCCATAACTATAAAAGATATAGTTGGAAAAAATAAAAATAATAAATCTACATTTAAGGTTGGAAGTTATGTAGTTTATCCATCTCATGGAGTTGGAAAAATTATAAAAACTGAAAAAACTACTATCGCTGGCAAAGAGCTGAGTTTTTATTTGATTCATTTTGCAAAAGAAAAACTTGATATCAAAGTTCCAGTTAAATCAGCTAATGAAATTGGACTTAGAAATCTTGTTACAAAAAAGCAGATGGACGAAGTTTTTGCAACATTAAGAAGTGGTGTCAAAAAACTCAAAGGTATGTGGTCCAGAAGAGCTCAGGAATATGAAACCAAGATCAATTCTGGAGATATCATGCTATTGGCAGAGGTTATTAGAGACCTCACTAGAGATATTGAAGATAGCGAAAGATCATATAGCGAAAGAATCATTTATGAAATAGCCATTTACAGGCTTAGTAGTGAATATTCTGCAATATATAATATTGATTTGGAGCAATCTAAAGATCATGTCTTAACTATTGCCAAAGATAAACTTAACTCAGAAGAAAATTCGTCAGATAAAGAAGACTTCGATTTTGCCTTTAAAGATAAAGACAGTGAAGAAGATGAAGACGAATATGAAGATGAAGAAGATGAAGAAGATGACTTTGATGATTACGACGAAGAATCTGCATCGGGTTAATTTTCTCTAATCTCTTTATCTAGGCATGGCTCTAACGAGTCATGCCTTAATTTTACAATATATGACAAACATATTACAACTCAAAGAAATTTCAAAAATATTTGGCACAAAAAGCCAGGAAGTAATATTAAACAATGTTTCTTTTGAATTAAAAAAAGGCCAAATTTTATCATTAGTTGGACCTTCAGGATCAGGTAAAACAACTCTTTTACAAATAATTGGCTTATTAGACACTCCCTCATCAGGTGAAATCATATTAAATAAAAAAAATATCACAAATATTGATGAGAAAAGCTATGATAATATAAGAAGAAGCAATATAGGCTTTATTTTTCAATATCATCATCTAATTTCTGAATTTAATGTTTTAGAAAATGTGACTCTACCGCTATTAGTTAACAATTACAAAAAAGATGATGCAATTAAAATTGCCCAAAAAACATTAAAAGATCTTAAACTCTCTGACAAAATGTCATTTTTACCAAGCCAATTATCAGGAGGACAAAAGCAAAGAGTTGCAATAGCAAGAGCCATAGTAAATAAACCTGATATAATATTAGCAGATGAACCTACTGGAAATTTAGATAATAAATTATCAATAGAAATTTACGATATAATTTCAGATTTAGTGAAAAAAAATAACATATCATGCATTTTTGTCACGCATAATATTAATTTAGCAAAAAAAGCTGATAAAATATATAAATTAGAAAATAAAACATTATCACAATTTTAATATAGTCAACACCACTATCTTTTCTTTCCATCTATCTTTTTATTTTTAGTTAAAAACAACATATTATACTAAGGTTCATCTTTACATATACTATATATAGCTAACATTACAAACACTTTTAATAATTTCAGGGGTCAATGTTTGCACAAACCTACATACTCTATTTTCAAGTTCTCTTAAAGT
>JAUROA010000063.1 GCA_030835745.1 Alphaproteobacteria bacterium | reverse complement strand
GACGGTATTAAAAGAGCAACAGATGTTATGATTGCTGGTAAAATGGTTGTTATATGTGGTTATGGCAATGTTGGAAAAGGATGTGCAGAAGCATTTAAGGTTCAAGGAGCAAGGGTTGTAGTTACTGAAATAGATCCAATATGCGCATTACAAGCGGCAATGGCTGGTTTCAATGTTCTTCCTATTGAGGATGTTGTTGATCAAGCTGATATTTTTGTGACAGCAACAGGCAATGTAGATGTAATTACTGCTGACCATATAAGAAATATGAAAGATTGCGCTATAATTGGTAATATTGGTCATTTTGATAATGAAATTCAAGTAGATGCATTAAAAAATTACAAATGGACCAATATTAAACCGCAAGTTGATCAAATTGAAATTAGTCAAAATAAAAGGATTATACTACTTGCTCAAGGTCGTTTATTAAATTTGGGTTGTTCTACTGGTCATAGTGCTTTTGTAATGTCTGCAAGCTTTACTAACCAAGTTATGGCACAGATTGAATTATGGCAAAATTATAAAAATTATGAAAATAAAGTTTATTTACTTCCTAAAGCTCTTGATGAAAAAGTTGCCATGCTTCATTTAAATAAGTTAAATGCAAAATTAACTAAATTAAATGATAAGCAGGCTAAATATATAAGCGTTAACGCTAATGGTCCTTTTAAGAATGATGAATATAAATATTAAATTATGAAAAAATTTCAAATAACTAAAGAGGGATATGAAAATCTTAAAAAAGAATTAGATTATCTAAAAAATAACGAAAGGCCAGCAATTATCGAGCAAATTGCACAAGCTAGAGATCATGGCGATCTTAAAGAAAATGCTGAATATCATGCTGCTAGAGAAAAGCAAGGTATAATTGAGGCTCAAATAAGCGATTTAGAAGATAAATTTTCACGATCTGAAGTAATAAATGTTAAAGAATTATCAGGAGATAAGGTAATTTTTGGTGCCACAGTAACTCTTGAAGATGTAGATAGTGAAAAGGTGGTAAAATATAAAATAGTTAGCGATTATGAGGCAGATATAGATAAAAAAATGATATCTTCAATATCGCCAGTAGCAAGTGCTATTTTAAATAAAAACAAAGGAGAAGAAGTTGATATTAGAACTCCAGGTGGCGTTATTTCTTATGAAATTATTAATATTGAATTTATATAAGAATACAAAAAAACCGAAGTTAAATATTAACTTCGGTTTAAATATATAGGTGTAATAATGATATAAATTAATCTATAACATTAACACTAAAAGCTATGACACAATCTCTATCTACAGAAGCAAGATCATATGTACCACCTACTGCAGGAGAAGCTGCACCATTGGCACCGGAATGACAAGAGTTTGCACCACCAGTGCCTCTTGTTGCATCGGTTACACCACTTTGCGCTCTAACGTCTCCTAATACAGGGGAGCCATCATCAAGCTTTTCATCAATTGAAAATGCATCGGCTGGGGTAAGGGTACCAGAAAATCCTGCAGAAGCAGTTGAATCTGCAGTAAGCATTCCAGTAGAAGCGGCAGCAGTAGTTCTATGGATTAATAATACTGCATTTTGATTGTCATGTGGCCAATTATCAAAAACCCAACCTGAATTTTTTAATTTTGATGACGGAATTTGAGTGTATGAAACTGAAGCGGCATTGGCTTGTGTTATTTTGGCTGTTGAAGTAGTAGTATATGTTTCTTCATCAAGAATTGCACCAATAGCAAATAAATCTTTCCAAGCTTCTAAACCTTCTGGTTTACTTGAGCTATTGAGATATTGAATTAAGCTATCATTATCTCCTAACTCATCATTAGCAGCATTAAATACTGCCTTATCAAAATCTCCTGGTAGAGAATTATATTGAGTATGAAAAGCTCTTACAGCAACACCATATCCTCTTGCTTCAGCAGAGACTGCTCTAAGTTCAGATCCTCTAATCAAACTTGCGCCACCCGTAATTCCAGCAATTAACAATCCAATAACTATTAGAACAACCGAAAGCTCAATTAATGAAAAGGCTGATCTTTGATTTTTAGTTGATTTAAGCATAAATTAAATATAGTTAATATTAATAGTTGCAATGAATAAAACATCAGTAAAATTTTTAATCAAATTATTTTTAATAAAAAAATTTAATATCTAATCAATGTTAGATTTTGAAAAGTACATATTAGTCTTAAACTATGTAATTTTAAATAAATATTTTTGTATAAGTTTATAATATGTTATAAATTTATTTAGTTTCTTAAAAATTTCTTATTACTTAATTTTAGTTTTTTATTTTAATTTGAAGTTACATTTTATTTTTAAAGGTAATATATGATCATTATGTAGCATTTTCATCATTTAAATTAATTTTTATTTTTTTTTAACTAAATTCATTTGACTTAACCAAAATTAGGTAATTAACTTCACAATTGATTAAAATCATATTTGATGCTGGTAACAATTTCATTTGTATTCGTCAGTATTAACATATTTGATAATTATTTAAATATTAAAATATTATGAAAAATATTACTTATAAAAAAAGATCAGCATTTTCTCTTATAGAATTATCTATTGTTTTGATTATTATTGGTTTATTAATCGCTGGAATTACTGGTGGTGCAAGTTTGATTAGAGGTTCAGAACTTAGAGCTGCAATTGGCGAAGCGAGAGGTTTTGGTGTTGCTGTTAATGCTTTTTATACACAATTTGACGAATTGCCAGGAGATTTTAGTACTGCAGTTATTGATCCTGCTAATGATAATGTTGGTGATAATGATGATGTTATTGAATATCTTAATGACGCAACCACAGCTGTGGCAGAAGGATTGGAAGCTTGGAAAGATTTATTTGCAACAGGAGCAATTTCAGAAGTTGTAACATACACTGATCCAACAACTTCAAAAACTGGAACAACTGAAGCTTCTACTGTTACAGCTGCAGTTGATACTCCATCTTCAAAAATCAAAAATGCCGGTTGGATCTTTGATGCTTGGGAAAATGATAATAAAAATGTTGTGGTTTTAACAGGTAGTTTTACTGGAAAAAGCCCTAATGCAACTAACACATTGCCAAATAATTACACTGTTTCTTCTGTGTATGAAGGTGTAGTTACGCCAACTGATTCATTATCAATAGACAATAAATCTGATGATGGCTTACCAAATTCAGGCAATATGAGAGCAATAAATACTAATGCAACTTCTAAGTGTTACGATGAAACAGCTAGTCCAATGGCTTATGATGTGACTATTACTGATAATATTTGTGCATTATCATTCAGTGTTGATGTTAAATAATATTTATAAATATTTATTTATTAAAACCTCGCTTTCTTTTGAAAGCGGGGTTTTTTTATTTTTAGAGTTTTAGCTTTGCGATAGTTTTATTGCTTGGTCTTCAGCTTGCAGTGACTCAATAAATTCATCAAGATTTCCCATTATTACATCTTCAATATTGTAAGTAGTAAGATTGATTCTGTGGTCTGTTACTCTATTTTGTGGAAAGTTGTAAGTTCTGATTCTTTCGCTTCTATCTCCACTTCCAACTTGACCTTTTCTATCACTGGCTCTTTCCTTTTCAACTTGTTCTCTTTTATTGTCATATAATCTTGAACGTAATACTTTCATTGCTTTTTCTTTATTTTTAATTTGAGATTTTTCATCTTGCATTGAAACAACAATTCCAGTTGGAATATGAGTTATTCTTACGGCAGAATCTGTAGTATTTACTGATTGACCACCTGGTCCTGATGATCTAAATACATCAATCCTTAGATCCTTATCTTCAATTTTAATGTCAATTTCTTCGGCTTCAGGAAGAACTGCTACTGTTGCCGCAGATGTGTGAACTCTTCCTTGGCTTTCAGTTTCAGGAACTCTTTGGACTCTATGCCCGCCTGATTCAAATTTAAGATTAGCAAAAACATTATTGCCAGAAATTAAAGCTGACGCGTCTTTAAATCCACCTAAGCCAGTTTCTGATATTGTTATAATTTCAAACTTCCAACCTTTTTTTTCGCAATATTTATGATACATATTGAATAGTTTTGCGGCAAATAATGCTGCCTCTTCTCCTCCGGTTCCAGCTCTAACTTCGATAATAGCATTTTTTTTGTCAGCTTCATCTTTAGGAAGTAGAGCTATTTTTAAATCATGCTCTAATTGCGATATTTTATTTTTTAATTCTTCTTGCTCGATATTCATCATTTCTTTCATATCTTGCTCATTTATAGAGGGTAAAATTTCATTAATATCTTCTAATTCCTTATTAAATTTTTTGTAATTATTGGCAAGTTGAACAATTGGCATAAGTTCAGAATGGTCTTTAGATATTGTTGCCAGCTGATCTCCAAGAGATGATGGGTTAATTAATTTTTGTTCTAAATTATTAAATTTAGCAATGATATCATCTAGTTTTTTTAATATAGACATTTTGTATAAATATTTTAATATTTTGAACTTTAATAAGTCTAAAATTTATTGATATGACTTTAATTCTATATGCTAAATTTTAATGGTAAAATCAAATTTTTATATTACATCGCCAATTTATTATGTTAATGATAAGCCTCATATTGGTCATGCATATACATCTATTGCTTGCGATGTATTATCTAGATATCATCGGCTGCAGGGTAATGATGTATTTTTCTTAACTGGAACAGATGAGCATGGGCAGAAAGTTGAAAAATCTGCAAAATTAGCAAAAAAAGATCCTAAATTATTTTGCGATGAAGTTGCAGAAATTTTTATTAATTTAGCCAAGAAGATTAATTTATCTAATAATGACTTTATCAGAACTACTGATTTAAGGCATAAGAAATCTGTTGCTTATTTGTGGAATAAATTATTAGATTCTGGATTTATTTACAAAGATATATATCAGGGATGGTATAGCATTAGAGACGAAGCTTTTTATAGTGAAGATGAAATTATTGATAATAAAGCACCATCTGGAGCCCAAGTTCAATGGCATAAAGAGGAGAGTTATTTTTTTAAATTATCTAATTTTCAAGATAAGTTACTTGATTTTTACAATAATAATCCTGACTTTATTCAGCCCAAATCAAGATATAATGAAGTTATATCTTTTGTTAAGGGTGGTTTAAAAGATTTGTCTATTTCACGAACATCATTTAATTGGGGTGTTAAAGTACCAAATGATGATAGTCATGTTATTTATGTTTGGCTTGACGCATTAACAAATTACTTATCTGCTATTAATTACTATGATAACAATTCTGATCTTAAAAAATTTTGGAAGCAAGATAATTCGCAACAAATACATATTGTTGGAAAAGATATTTTAAGATTTCACGGCGTTTATTGGCCAGCATTTTTAATGGCAGCTGATATTAAGCTTCCATCCAAAATATTTGCTCATGGCTGGTGGACAAATGAAGGTCAGAAAATTTCAAAATCAGTAGGTAATGTTATAGATCCGATTGCAGAAATTAATTGGCTTACTGAGCTGGGTTGTTCTAATGATCTTGCAATTGATTATTTTAGATTTTTTTTACTAAGTGATGTAGTCTTTGGTAATGATGGCGATTATTCACGAGAAAATTTTAAATTAAGAATTAACTCGCAATTAGCCAATAATATAGGAAATTTAACCCAAAGAACATTAGTAATGATTTCTAAAAATTGTGATTCAAAAGTACCATTTATAGCCAATAGCCCTAATATTAAAAAATATATTAATAATATTAATATTTTTCATGATAAGATTATGGCTTTATTAGAGCAAATTATGTTTGATAAGGCTATTGAATGCATAATTGAATTTGCTAATATTGTTAATAAAAATTTAAACGATCAAGCACCGTGGAACCTAAAAAAAGCAGGAAAAATAGCAGAAATGAATGAAATATTATATATTTCACTAGACGCTATAAGAGTTATTGCCATATGGTTGCAATCTTTTATTCCTTTTAACTCATCTAAAATGCTAGATTTGTTAAATATTGATCACAATGATAGAAAATTTTGCGCAATCAATAATGTGTTAATTAGCGGCAATAAAATTAATAATCCTGAATTAATTTTTTCTAGATTATAATTTTTTAAAAAAATTAATCATAAGATATAAATTATGAATATAGATTGTAGTAATATAAAAATTATTTCATGGAATATAAATTCTGTGAGATTGAGATTAAATTTGCTCAATAAATTTATTACTCTATATAATCCAGACATTATATGCTTGCAAGAAATTAAAGTTGTAAATGATTTATTTCCTTTAGCAGAAATCAAGAATTTAGGTTATAATTGGGTTGAATTTGATGGTGAAAAGTCATATAATGGCGTATGCATTATTTCTAAAATTCCTCTTAGCAATATTAAAAAAATCGATATCTTAGAATATGGCCAAAAAAGATATCTTGCTGTAGATTTTACTATTAAAAATAAAATATATCATCTTCATAATTTTTATGTTCCAGCAGGTGGAGATATAGCAGATATTAATGAAAATGCAAAATTTGATCATAAAATTAAATTTATTGATTGGATGATAAATTATTTTAGTAATAAGCAGGGTAGTCATATTATGGTTGGAGATATGAATATTGCGCCCTTAGAGCATGATGTTTGGTCTCACAAACAATTAATTAAGGTGGTTTCTCATACTCCAATTGAGATCGAGAAAATGAATAAATTACAAAAAACACTTAATTGGATTGATGCTCATAGAAAATTTGTTGATAATAGTCAGAAATTATATAGTTGGTATAGCTATAGAGCAAGAGATCCTCTTAAGTCTAATAGGGGTCGAAGGCTAGATCACATTTGGTGTACACCTAATTTAGAGCAAAATATTATTTCAAGCCAAATTTATACTAATTATCGAATTGAAAAGCAGCCATCGGATCATGTTCCGATTCAAGCAAATTTTAATTTTTGCAAATAGATTTATTAAAAATTGAATCTTTCTTTAAAATTTAATTAAAGCCGTTTTGCGGTATTATTGTAAATAAATTCTATTTGAAATTTAAATTAACTTTTTTATAATAATAAAAAATTAATTTATATAATTTATGTCTGACTTAGTTAAGGTAATATTTGATACTGAGCATGGAAAAAAAGAATTTATGGTGCCAGCTGGAACCACAGTTCTTGAAGCTGCTCATAATAATAATATAGATCTAGAAGGAGCCTGCGAAGGTTCTTTGGCTTGCTCTACATGTCATGTAATATTGTCGCAAGATTACTATAATAAGCTTGAAGAGCCATCTGAGGATGAAGAAGATATGCTTGATTTAGCTTTTGGACTTACTCCAACATCGCGTTTAGGATGTCAGATCATATTAACAAAAGAACTTGATGGAATTATATTAAAGGTTCCCAGTGAAACACGAAATGTTTCTGTAGCATAGATAACAATTTTACTTTTTTTAACTATCCTTTTAAAAAAATATTGCTATTGGTAAATATTAGTATCAATTTAATATAGTTAGCTTGATTTTTTGACTATTATATTTTAAGTAAATCACGTTAATGCAAAATTAAAATCTTCATATAAAATCTTTATATGATTTGTAAGGTTTCATTTTAGCTATTTAAAATAATCATATTTATATTAAGCTTATTATGTTAAGAAAATTTTCATTGTTATTTACCTTAATATTAGCAATATTTTTAATATTATACTCCACATTTTGGTATTACAAAGCTAATAGCATAAAGTCTGATATATATAATATTATCAATAAAAATCAGAATTTGTCAGTCAATAATGTAGCTATTTCTGGATATTTTTCTGACAAAAAAGTAACAATATCTGGATTAACCATTTCATTGCCACAAAAAATAACTGCTGGCAATATTATTATTGGTAAATTGCAATTAGAATATAGTTCTGAAGATGAGAAATTTAAGCTAGTCGAAATTAAAAATATTAATTTTAGACATTTTGATGGTGCAATCTCTAATATTACTCCTAACAAAGACATTGATATGAAGCTTACATTGCTCAATAGAGGATCTTATCAGTTAAATTATAAAGATAATGGTCACAAATTATCGACATCAATTAGCGATAAAGTTAAATCTATTGATTCATTAATTTTAAATATTGCTCATAATGTAAATGGTTCTGAGGTTTTGACTAATATAAGACTAAATATTAGTAATAATTTAGTTAACCTGCTTAATATTTATAAAAATTCATTGGCGGACTATTTAATTAAAAATATAGAGAATAACGAATTAACGATATCTAATAATGTAGATAATAATTTAGAAGATATAGACAATCTTGCTTTGCAACAAGATTTCCAAGATGTTGTGTTGGATAGTGAAATTAATGAAGAAGTTATTTTTCTTAATGAAAATGAATTAGCAGCTCTAAATCAAGATCTATTAGATGAAGATAAATTACAAAATTCTATTTTTGATAAAATTAATGATTCTAATAATAATATCTTGTTAGATATTACACTCAAAACAATATCTAGCAACAATATGACAGCAAGTGATCCAACAAAATTAGTTGCAAAAAATATTAGCCAATCAAAATTTATAGAAATTAATAATTTTTCGCTAACTAATGATAATTATAAGATTACATTATCAGGAAGTTTAAGAAATTTTGCTGATGATAATAAGTTATCAGGAGAGCTTAATCTAGCTATTCATGATTATAAAATATTATCATCATATATTAAAGAGTCAGCTCAAATTCTTATTGATGAACAAAGTCAATTAGCTACAAATTCTGAAATTAATAATGTCGATATTAAAAATAATAAATATAATTTATTTCTAAAAAAAGTTAAAAATAACATAGATGATGTTATGATGAATATTAGAGGTGATAACAAAATTGCTAATGATTTAGCGCAAGAAATTATAGACTTAAAGCCTGAAATATCCAAGGAAAATGAGCTTCTTGAAAATGGCACTGAAGCAAAAAATAGCGATTATAATATAAATAGAGAGATCAGTGATATTTTATGGTATCAAGAAAATTATCCAGAAAAATATCAACAATATCTCATTAAGTTAGAAGAAAGTAGTAAAAATTTGATCCTTAAAATCCATAGAGAGAAAAATTTGGAATATATGATCAATGATCGCCCAATTAGAGATATAATTCAAAGTTTCTAAATCCTCTATTTTCATGACCGATTCTACTGATTTATTAAAATGGGGTCGTGATAAATTAAAGATGTCAAAGATTGATAGCTACAAAATTGACGCTCTTCTTATATTGCAAAATGCAGCTTGCTTGAGCAAGGAGCAGATATATTTCGGCAATCACAAAATTGATGATGATCAAATTAAAATATATAAAAAAAATATTGCCAAAAGATCTGAGTCAGTTCCTGTGGCCAAAATTATTGGTAGTAAAAATTTCTATAATGATAATTTTATTGTAAATTATGATGTATTAGATCCAAGGCCAGATTCAGAGATTTTAATTGAAGCTTTTTGCAATAAATATTGCGATTTTAATAGCAACATTAATGTTTTAGAAATAGGAATTGGCTCAGGATGCTTATCTCTTTCCTTGCTAAAATTATATCCAAATATGAATATTTATGGTGTTGATATTAGTCAAAAAGCCTTGAATGTTGCGCAAAAAAATATTGATAAAATGCTGCTACAAGATAGGATAAAATTATTAAAATCTGATATTTTTAGCAATATTATTGATAATTTAAGATTTGACGAAATAATATCAAATCCGCCTTATATTCCTTCATGTGAAATTGCAAAATTAGATCGCGATATTCAATATGATCCAATAATTGCGCTTGATGGTGGTAGCGATGGTCTTAATTTTTACAGAAAAATTGCTGAAAAATCGGCAAATTATCTCACAAAAAAAGGAGGGGTTTTGGTTGAAATTGGCATTAATCAAGATGAAACTATAATAGATATTTTTAAAAAAAATAATTTCAAAATATTAAATTCTTATAAAGACCTCAATAATATTATTAGAGTATTAAGCTTCATTAAAAATCATGACAATATTATTTAAAATTAGCGATTTAACAAAGGCTATAAAGAATATTAAAAAAAAGAATGAAAAAATAGCATTAATTCCAACAATGGGAATGATTCATGATGGGCATTTATCTTTGGTTAAAGAGGCAAAAAAATACACTGAAAATATTATAGTTACGATTTTTGTTAATGAGAAGCAGTTTAATAATAGTTGGGATTTTAAGAGCTACCCTAGAAATCTTGAGCTAGATGTTAAAAAGTTAAGTGCTCTAAATGTCAAATATATATTTTGCCCAGATAGTCAAGAAATTTATCCTAAAGCGCCGCTAATTAATATTGATTTTGGTAGTTTAACAAATTGTTTATGTGCTAAAGATAGGTTGGGTCATTTTTCAGGTGTTAGTTTAATAATTGCAAAATTTTTTAACATAATTGATCCTGATTATGCTTTTTTTGGTGAAAAAGATTATCAGCAATTACTAATTATAAAAAATTTAACACATGATCTTAATTATAATGTTAAAATAATTTCAGTTCCTACTTTACGTTGTCAAGATGGTCTGGCTATGTCATCTCGAAATTTATTGCTTGAGGATAAGTTTCGTAAAATCGCTCCTAAAGCATATGAAATTCTATCAATTATGAGAGATGTAATAATTACTCTAGATGATAAGCAAGATTTATGTAATATTATTAATGAAGCAAAATCTAATATTTTAGAAAGTGGTTTTGATAAAATTGATTATCTTGAAATTAGAAATCAGTCAAATTTAGAGCAGGTTAATATATATAATAAAAACTTAAAATTAAGAATATTTTTTGCAGGATATTTAAATATGACAAGGATAATTGATAATATAGTTATTTAAGAAATTATTAATTTTAGTAATTTAGTAGCGCTATATGATAAAACAAAAAATAAGAATATTGTTAGTGGCAATAAAATATTATATGTTAAATCATAATTCTGGGCAATAAGCAAAATAGGTATTATAAGAGGTAATGCAATGATAGCAATTAATGAAGATGAATTATTATTTAAAGAAAAAATTCCAGAAAAACAGCTTATAACATTAATGGCAAAGGTTGCAATTAAGGCAGTTTTAATAAAGTTAATATCATTATTGATAAAGCAGTAGAAAATAATTAGCGGTAAGCAAAAAATAATCCAATTAATAATTACTTTAGAAAAAATATATAGCTCAAAATTGTAGCAGGCTAAAATTATTTGCTCTATAGCGCCACTTTTATAATCCTCTTTAAGATATTGGCTGGAAGATGCAATAATGGTTGAAAGAGATATAATCCAAAAAACAATATTATTGTCAATTTTAACAATGTTATTTGACTGAATTAAGCTTGCTGTAATAAAGAATATAATGAAAAATAACCAATAATTTATAATTTGGCTAATATTTTTTAAATTGGATATAAGATCGTGAAAAAATAATGTTTTAAACATTAATTTTTGATAATTTTTTATTAACTTTAATTAGATTGATCATTACCATTAACAGTAATATTATTAGTAAAGAGCAAAAAATACTCATTATTATTATGGCGTTTTTAATATTCTTAATGAATATGTTGGGATCAATTTTATTATATAAGTCAATAATTTTATTTGAAGTATTTTCTATTTTAGCGATTTTTTCTTCATATTTGTCAAATTTTTGATCATATTTATCGATTCTTTGCTCAATTCTGTTAGTGGTTTTATTAATTGATCCTTCAACTTTTGATAGTAATTTATCGATTTTTTTAGAAGCTTTTTGCTCTAATTTATCTAGAGGTTTATATATGGTGTCATTGACAATATTTGTACCTTTTTTGTCATTAGTAGCAACCGCATCAACAACTCCTATCGCTTTTTCAAGGTCAAAAGCGTATAAATTGCTAGATATATTAAGTAATAATATTAGCAAAAGAAAAAACTTTATTTTATTATTAACTAAATTACAAATCATAATGGTTTTAATAAATTAAAATATAAACATATGACTAAATTACTAAAAATTCTTTTATTATCAATATGTTTTTTATTTGCTATTTTAAGCAATATATTTGCCATAGAAAATAGAGTTGATTACCATGCGCCAATTGGCGTTATGAGAGATCATGTTCATGATAAAAATGATTTTATGTTGTCATATAGATATAAAAATATGTCGATGAGGGGTTTGGCAAATAATAGAAAAGATATATCTTTGCAGCAAGCTATGGAAAATTACATGAATGCAGCGATAAATATGTCGATGAAAATGCACATGATTTCTGCCATGTATGGTGTTACTGATAAATTTACAATATCTTTAATGGGATCTTATCTTGAAAAAGATACGAAATTGAAAAATAAAATGTCTTCATCAATAAAGTCACGAAATATAGAAGGAGTTTCTGATGCTAAACTAAATGGTCTTTATCAATTTTATAATAATAATAACAAAAAAGCTCAATTTAACTTTGGCTTAAATATTCCTATTGGCAAAATTAATAATAGCAAAGAAGGAAAAATTCTAGCATATGGTATGCAAAATGGCTCTGGAACTATTGATTTTATGCCGGGTATTAGCTATAGTAGTTTTTTAAATAGTTTTTCTTATGGTGCTCAATTAAATTCTACAATTAGAACAGGCAGAAATTATCGCGGTTATAGATTTGGCGATAATTACAATGCAACATTATGGTTGGCAAAAAAATTGACCAATAATATTAGTATTTCTACTAGAATTGATGCTAATATTACTGACGAAATTAACCAAAGTGATCAAGAATTAGCTAATATGAGTAATATGGCACCTCCCATGAATAATGACTTATATGACAAAAAACAAATTGATAGCTTGATTGGTATTAATTATTTGATCACTAATGGCTATTTATCTGGCAATAGATTTGCTTTTGAATATGGGGTGCCAATATATCAAAGAATTGACGGACCAATGCTTAAAAATAAATATAAAATCACTTTTGGGTGGCAAAAATCTTTTTAAAATGACATTAAATGCTAATTTAATCACAAATCTTATTGCGCTAACTATTACTATAATTGGCTATTTTATACCAATATATGGCGAAATATTTTTCTTAGTAGGAATATTTGCCCTGTCAGGAGCTTTGACAAATTGGTTGGCAATTCATATGTTATTTGAAAGAGTTCCTTTTTTATATGGCTCTGGTGTAATATTAAATCGTTTTGACGATTTTAAAAAAGCTATTAAAAAACTTATTATCAATGAATTTTTTAACAAAGAGCATATCGAAAAATTTTTTAAAGATAATAATGATATATCTAGTGATAAAATAAATAAAAAAATCAATTTTGACAAAATATTTGACGGATTATGTGACGCAATTATTGAGTCGCCAATGGGATCTATGTTGTCAATGATTGGAGGTAAAGAAGCTCTTATTCCTATTAAAGAGCCAATTATCCTAAAACTTAAAGATATTATTGCTGAATTTGTTGATAGTAATAATTCTGATGATTTAGTGCAAAATATATCTGTTAAAATTGAAAAAATAATTGATGATAGATTATCTAATTTAACTCCTATAATGGTTAAAAAAATCATTCAAAATATGATCCAAAGGCATTTAGGTTGGCTTGTGGTTTGGGGTGGTTTTTTTGGCGGTTTAATTGGTCTGATTTGTAGTTTAGTCAAAATTAGTTATTAATAATTACTTTAATTTATATAAAATGCCTCACATTATTATCGAGCATAGCTCAAATATAGACAATAAAAATGACATAAAAAAGCTACTACCAATAATTCATGATTTATTAGTGAGTGAAATATCGGCTAATATTAATGCATGTAAGAGTAGGGTATATGAGCTAGATCATTATCTTGTGGCTGATAATATTGAAAAATCATTTATTCACATTACAATTAAAATAATGTCTGGTAGGTCGGAAGAGCAAAAAAATAATCTTGGCAATATTTTGCTTAAAAAATTAAATGACTTTTTAAAAGATTTACCAAATTTTAGAAATTTATCGATCTCTCTTGAGATAGCTGAGTTACAAAATTACTTTAAATAATACTATGAAATATCTAAATCTTGGTACAACTAATATTAAAATAAGCAGAATTTGCCTTGGAACAATGACATGGGGCAAACAAAATAATCAAGAGCAAGCATTTGAACAAATGAATTATGCGCTAGAACAAGGGGTAAACTTCTTTGATACTGCAGAAATGTATGCTATACCACCTACTGCAGATAGCTATGGTAAAACAGAAATTATCATTGGTAATTGGTTTGAAAAATATCGTAAAAGAAAAGATATAGTAATTGCCACGAAATTTTCGCCATTACCATGGGCTAGGGGAGAAAAGACGCCAGTGATTAATAAAGAGAATCTAATAATTGCAGTTGAAAATAGTCTTACTAGATTAAAGATCGATTATGTTGATTTATATCAGCTTCATTGGCCAACCAATAGAGCTAATTATCACTTTTCAAATTGGTGGGATTTTGAGCCACCATATGAAAAGAACGCCAAACAAAAAATTACTGATAATATTTATGAAATTATCAACACCCTTGATCAATTAGTAAAGTCGGGTAAGATTAGAGCGATTGGTTTATCTGATGATTCAGCATGGGGTATTAAGCAATATGTTGATATTGCTCATTATAATGATTTAATAAAAATATCATCAATTCAAAATGAATATAATCTGCTAAGAAGAAGAGATGAGCATGATGTTGCAGAAACTTGTATATTAGAAGATGTATCATATTTAGCATGGTCACCTCTAGCTATGGGGGTTTTAAGTGGTAAATATTTGGATAATAAATTTCCTGCTAATTCCAGATTTTCAAAAGAAGTAATGGCAGATGGTTGGGATCGCTATAAAACAAGAATAGAGCTTAATACCAGCAATGCCACTAGGCAATATTTGGCAATTGCCAAAAAACATAATCTTGATCCATGTCAAATGGCTATTGCTTTCACATTATCAAAAAAATGGATTGCAAGCTCAATAATTGGAGCAACTTCAATGGATCAATTAAAAAGCAATATAGCAGCAATAAATATTAATATAAATAAGGATTGCTTGAGTGATATTAATAATTGTTATAAGAATTACCCAGTGCCTTTTTGATATTTCTGTGACCTCAGTTTATCTAGGATAGGTGTGGGGCCTGACCACAGTTTTTTTATAATAGGTTATCTAAGTCATACTTTTCATCAATATCCATCTTTTTAATATTGAATTGTTTTTCAGAAATTTTCTTATGCGAATACTCATATTTTATTTTCTTTAATTCTTTTTTCTTTACTCTCTTTATATTCCTGGTGGTAGCATAATAATTTATCTCTTGAGAACCGTTAATGGGACTGTCCGAAATCCAACCCAAAATAATCTAATAAATTCCTTGTTATAATCAGCCATAAAGCTAATATTTATATAGCTTTATGGCTG
>JAUROA010000062.1 GCA_030835745.1 Alphaproteobacteria bacterium | reverse complement strand
GAGGCAAGGCTTATTTGATTATTAGGGTTAATTTTATCAATTATTTTTCTAATTCTGGCTCCTGTGCCGGCTGGAACAGTAGATTTGGTTATTATAATTTTAGGAGTTTTGATAATATTGGCTAAATTATTTACCACATTAAGAACATATGACAGATCTGCGCTACCATCTTGATCCTGTGGGGTCCCAACAGCTATAAAAACTGCCTGTGAATCATTAATTGCACTAGCTAAATCATTGCTAAATCTGATCTTATTTTTTGAGGCAAGGTCAGATATTAATTCTTCGAGTCCTGGCTCATATATTGGGATGATATTTTGCTGTAATTTGCTAATTTTGGATTTGTCATTATCAATGCAAATAACTTCATGACCAATTTTAGCAAAACATGCTCCAGATACAAGGCCAACATAGCCGCTACCAATAATAGTAATTTTCATAATGGTAAATAAATAATAACTTTTAACCCACCAAGTTGAGATTTTGATAATTTGATTCGACCGCCCTGAGATGAAATATTGTCATTAGCAATCGCCAATCCAAGGCCTGATCCTTTAGATTTATAATTATTAGATGATTTTTTGTCAAGATTGCGGGAATTGTCAATTTGGTAAAAAGGCTTTAAGACATTCTTGCGCTCTTTCAATGGAATTCCTGGGCCATTATCTTCTATTGTAATGATCAAATTACGATTAGATTTTCGCGCTTTAAAATCAACAATATCAGCAAAATTAAAAGCATTATCTAATAAATTATTTAAGGCTCTTTTTAATGAAATTATTTTAAATTCAGCGCAAATTTTATTGCCTAAATCAATAGAGGTGTTTATATTTTTGTTACTTCTTAAATAAGGATTAATAATTTGGTTTTGTAGAAATTCACCAATTAATATACTGGTTGGTTTTTCAATATTTTCTGTTTTAGCAAATTCTAAATATTCTTCTATTAAATTTTCCATATCTTCAATATCAACTTTTAATTCGTTAATCGCTTTACTTTTTGGCAACATCTCAAGCTGTAATTTGATTCTAGTCAAAGGAGTTCTTAGGTCATGAGACACCCCTGAGAGCATCTCGGTTCTTTGTGTCACTTGTCTTTTGATGCGATCACGCATTCTTATGAAAGATAGGCCAAGAGATCTTATTTCTTCCGACCCGCTAGGCCTGATATTTTCATCAACAAGGCCGCGCCCATATTTTTCTGCAGAATCTTTAAGTTGCTTTAGAAATTTTATCTGATTTTTCACAAATATAATTGAAATAAATAATAAAGTAAAAGAAGTGCAAATTAACCAAAATATAAAAATATTAACGCGAGAGGGGGTAATTTTTTTTGTTGCCATATCAATCTTGAAAAATTGATCTTGATATTGAATTATCATAGCAATTTCTTTGTGGCGTGTTTTTTCTATGTTTATTAAATTTAGTCCAGCAATTGAAAGTTGCTCTCTAAATTTTTGATAAGGGTCAATGATTTTTGATATATTGGCTAGATGCTTTGGGTCATTCTTGACTGGCTTAATATTAATAGCTAAATCTTGCAATATGGTGGCTAATAAATTATTTAGTTGTAAATTTTCGTAGTTTTTAATAATAAATTTTATTTCAGATGCATTCATTTGCCCCAAATTCTTATTAACGGCGGCAAGATGGTTGTAATAAAAAACACAAAAGGAAACTAATTGAATTATAATAATTGGTAGTGCTATTATAATTATAAATCTCTTATATAGTGATTTAGGAAATAATTTTTTAAAAATCATAATAAAAATGATGAACAAAATATCTGCTTCAAATGTAAATCTATTCTACTCTTCAAAGCAAGCATTATTTGATATAAATCTAGATTTTAAGAAAAATAGCGTTACTTCATTGATTGGACCTTCCGGATGTGGTAAGTCATCTTTTTTACGCTGCATTAACAGAATGAATGATACCATAGAAAATTGTAAATTTGAAGGAAAAATTACGCTTGATGGTCAAGATATTTACGATAATAGTCTTGATTTGGTATTGTTAAGGGCAAATGTTGGCATGGTTTTTCAAAAGCCTAACCCCTTTTTAAAAACAATTTATGAAAATATTGCATATGGCCCAAGAATTCATGGCTTATTTACTAAAAAGTCTGAGCTTGATGATATTGTTGAAAAGAGCTTAATAAAGGCCGGGCTTTTTGATGAGGTTAAAGATAGGCTGCATGATCAGGCAAGCGCATTATCAGGTGGCCAACAGCAGAGATTATGTATTGCTAGAACAATAGCTATAAAGCCTGATGTTATATTAATGGATGAGCCGTGCTCGGCTCTTGATCCAATTGCAACAGCCAAAATAGAAGAATTGATTGACGAGCTTAAAAGTAATTATACTATTATAATTGTTACTCATTCAATGCAGCAGGCTGCCAGGGTGTCAAATATGACTGCATTTTTTAATATGGGAAAAGTTGAAGAATTTGGTCAGACAAGTGAAATATTTACCAATCCAAAAAATCAAAAAACCCAAGACTATATAACAGGAAGATTTGGCTAGATATAATTTATGTTTAATATATCATTTTTTGAGATAATTATTTTTCTGATATTGGCTTTATTATTCATTAGGCCAAAAGATTTGCCAGAAATTGCCAGATTTATTGGTAAAACAATTTATCGCATTAAAAATTTTTACCATAATAGCAAAAATATTATTGATAACATGTCAAAAGATTTCGGTATAGATGATTTAAAGCAAGAAGTTTCTCAAGCAATTGGGCAAGAAAAGGCCAAGATTGAAGATGATGTTACAATTATAGTTGATATGGATGGCAATGAGCACAAGGTTAATAATATCAAAAATTTAAGAAAAGATTTAAGCGAAGATGAATTAAATTCAGAAATTCTAAAGCAAAATAACAATAATACTAAATCTAGCTCCTAGCTATGGTGTCTTATGTTATAAGATAAGATATCTTAAAATAATTAAAAGGCTTTTGATATTAGGAGATAAAGCTTAAAATTTTATCAAAAGTTTGATCTATATTGAGATTGCCATTATCAATAATTACAGCATCTTTGGCAATTTTTAGTGGCGAGTTACTGCGATTAATGTCATTATAGTCTCTTTGCTTTAATTGCTCTAATATTGTTTGATATTTAATATTTTTATTAGCTTTTTGCAATTGCTTGAATCTTCTATTGGCCCTAATTTCAACATCGGCGCTAATGTAGAATTTATAATTAGCTTGAGGATATATAATTGTGGTAATGTCTCTTCCATCTATAACGCAGCCATTATTTGACGATTCAGAATCTGTGATAAAATCTTGCTGCCAACTAAATAGAGATTTTCTTACCTTGCTATTTTTGGCAATTATTGATGCGACTGAGCCAATATCTTCGTTCATTATGTCTTTATTTTCAAGGTCTTCTGACTTAATAAGCGATGTTAAAAGATCTATTTGTGACTGGGTGCTATCTTCATGATTTATTGCGGATAAAGAGATATTTTTCTGCTTTATATGCCAAGCTAAAGCGCGATATAAAGCGCCGCTATTGAGATAGGGGATATTAAAATGATCAGCAAGTCTTTGCGCTATGGTGCCTTTGCCAGAAGCTGAAGGGCCGTCAATGGCAATTGAGTATATTTTCATAATCTTACGGCGATATTTGATTGTTTCATAAATTTTTTGGCATCCATAATTGAGTATTGTTTAAAATGAAAGATCGATGCAGCCAAAACAGCGCTGGCCCCAGCTGTTATTCCGTCACATAAATCTTGTAAATTACCAACCCCGCCAGATGCTATAATTGGAATTGTGGTATTGTTACTTATTTTTGTAATTAATTCTAGATCATAGCCTTTTTTAGTGCCGTCACGATCCATAGAGGTCAGAAGTATTTCTCCAGCTCCCAGATTCTGAACTTCTAGCGCCCATTTAATGGCATCAATTTTAGTGCTTCTAGTGCCACCATGGCTGAAAATTTCATATTGGTTATTGTTAACTTTTTTTGCATCCATTGCCACAACAACACATTGAGAGCCAAATTTATTAGCTGCTTGACTAATGAGATCCGGATTAGATATTGCGCTGCTATTTATTGACACTTTGTCGGCTCCGCAATTTAATAAATTATCAAAATCGGATATTGATTTAATGCCACCACCAACTGTAAATGGCATGAAGCATTTTTTGGCAACATCTCTTACAACATCATGCATGATATCTCTATTTTCTATTGATGCGCTAATATCAAGAAGGCATAATTCGTCGGCATTTTGTTGATAGTAGAATTCTGCTTGCTTTACTGGGTTGCCAGCATCAATTAGATTTTCGAAATTAACGCCCTTAACAACTCTACCATTTTTAATATCAAGGCATGGAATTATTCTATTTTTAAGCATATTATTTATTAAATAAAGATATTCTGGCCAAGACATTATTTTCTTTTAGGTCAAAAAAGCGATGCTTCATTGCTGCTAAAATATGTATAGCTATTAAGGTAAAAAATAAATAGCCTATATATTTATGGCAATTACTGTAAAAGCCGGCCATTTGGTAATTTTTTTGAGTCAAATATGGCATTGTAAAGCCAAAAAATTTAACTGGATAGCCATAAGAATTTGACATTAAATAGCCAGAAAATGGCATTAAAACCATCAATAAATATAGCTTGTAATGCACAATTTTGGCGCATATTATTTGCCATTTTGCTAGGCTATTTGGCAAGGGGGGTGTACGATTGATAATTTTATTGATAATTCGATAAAAAATTAATCCAATTGCTAAAACCCCAAAAGATTTATGAAGGCTATATATTGTAGATCTAAAAGGGGCATCGCTAGCAAGTATTTGAACCATATATAGTCCAATAATTAATTGTGGAATTATAATTATTGCCATTATCCAGTGAATTAATTTTGAAGATATATGATATGTTGTGATTTTTGACATAATATTTGGTAATAAATTATTCACAATTAAATTTATTTTGTTAGTTTAATAAACTAAATCAAGTATTTATATGAAGGCTATATTGTATAAAAATTTTCATAAAGCTTGCTTAACTTAATCAAATTATAGTGAATCTTTTAAGAAATAACCAGAAGTCAGCCTTTATCAGTTTAACATTAATAGTTATAATATTGATAATTGTATTTTTATCTCTGGTAATAATTAATGCAAAAAAGGCAATTTTAGAAGCTCAAAGAGTTTCGATTGGATGGTCTAATGAAAGAGGTGAGCCAGAAAATTGTAATGCTGTTCAAATTAAAACTAAGGCAAAAAAGAATTACCAAAAGTATTTTAAAGATAATGAATTTTGCTCAATTTATTTTGAATATAGCTCTAAAAAAGATAATAAAATGGGTCAGGTTGAATTTGAAGTTAATTTTTGGGTAGATGTAGTGGCTGATATTCTAATTGTCGCAGGAGGAGGTGGCGGCGGAAGTGTTGCTGGTGGCGTGCAAAATAGCGGCGGAGGTGGCGGCGGAGCCGGAGGGCTTGTTTATCAAAATAATGTCGAGTTTAAAAATAACATAAAATATAAGGTTGCTGTTGGTAAGGGGGGCGATGGTGGTGATGATATTTCGGCATATAGGGGTTATAATGGTAAAAATTCGCAATTTGGAGATTTTATAGCTTTTGGCGGCGGTGGAGGAGGGGCGGCATCGCAAGATAAAACTCTTAATAGCGGTCTTAGTGGTGGGTCCGGTGGCGGAGCTGGTAATTGGGGTGGTAATCCCGGTGTAGCAATTGGTCGGCAAGGCAATCAGGGTGGCAATGTAAATGATATATCGAGTTCTGGTTCTGGTGCTGGTGGCGGAGGAGCTGGGTCAATTGCACAGATGAGATCTTCTTGGCAAATACCAGGAAGAGGAGGGCTGGGTATTGAAAATGACATAACAGGATCAAATATAACCTATGCTAAAGGCGGCGATGGCGGTTGGTATTACGATGTAAGCAAAAAAAATACATTATCTAATAATGGCCTTGGCAATGGTGGATCTGGTGGATCGGTTAATGATAAAGGATCAGCTGGAGGCTCGGGTATTGTTGTTATTAATTACAAAATAGCAAAATAATATTTTATAATTATAATAAACCCACAAATAAAATAATTGGAACAGGTTTTGAGCCAATAAATGATCTTAAATTAAAGGGAATAGTTCACTTTCCTGGATGTAAAAATAACTCTACAATAACCATATCATCAAAACTAACATCTAACAACCTAATATTAATAATAATGGGACTGTTGCAAATCCAATCTAACTAAATCCTAATATTTTTTGATAAAATCACTTGCAACAATAAGCATTAAAGCTAGTATTTATCTAGCTTTAATGCCTTTTTTGTGGTTAATATTTTATTAAAATTATGTCTTTTTC
>JAUROA010000061.1:0-15000 GCA_030835745.1 Alphaproteobacteria bacterium | reverse complement strand
TTAAAATTCATACCATAGGCGCTTGCAATTAAAGTAGGAGGCATAAATGTTAAAGATGCTACTGTAAATACTTTGATTGCCTTATTTTGTTGTAAATTAATTAGACCAAGAAAGCTATTTTGAAGATATTCTAATCTAGTAAAATTAAAGTTTGTATGTTCAATGAGAGAGCTAATATCTTTTATCATTATACGCAATCTGTGATAATTTTCAATCATTAGGTCTTCATTGCGATGAAGCGAGGTTATAACTCTTTGTTTATCAAATAATCCTTCTCGAAGCGACATAGTTAATTGTTGACATTTACTAATTTTATGAATTGTTTCTTCATCTAGATTATCGCTATAATTTATGCTTTTATTAATTTCTGAAATATAGCGAGAAACGGACTCGATTAAGTCTGCATCAAAATCAATTCTAGATTCAAAGATAGAAATAAATAGCCGTGCCGGGTTGCTAAAAATTATTGGAAATTGCTTAATTTTTTTTACAGCTTCAACAATTACTCTGCTTTCATGATATCTAAGAGAAAATAGCTGCTTAGTAGTTACAATAAAAGAAAATTCATGCTCTTCAATTTTATTTGATCGTGGAATTATATTAAGAAATGTTGAATTAATTTTTATTATATTATTATCTTCAAGATATCTTGAAGATATTTCGATTTCTTCTTGTTGCTGGCGAGTTGGAAATTTAATATTATAAAATTCTTCAACCTGAATGATTTGCTCTTTTGAAGGTTCTTGAAGATCGATCCAAATAGCTGAATCAAGATTTACTGCTTCGCTTAAATTGCTAACTTTTTGTTGTTGATAATTTGGTAAATGAAATATTCTAATCATTTTTTTTATAGTTAAAAGTTTGTTCCAAAGCTAAATCGAAAATTTTCACTTCTATCATAATATTCTTTTTTTACAATTTTTGAAAAGTCAAGTCTAATTGGTCCCATAGGTGATGACCAAGCAATTGATAAACCATATGTAGATCTTAAATTTTTATTATCAATAATTTCACTATTAACTTTGTTAATATTATCAACTCCAAATACAGAGCCATTATCAGAAAATAAAATGCCATTTATTCCAAATTCTTTTGGTAATCCTAAGGGAAATAAAAGCTCTAGTGACCCTAGGTAAAATATTTTTCCACCCAAAGTGTCGCCATTAAGAAATGAACCATTAATTTTAGCTCTTGGCCCAATTCCTGCATATTGAAATCCTCTAAAATCATGTCCCCCCATAAAAAAACCGTAATTGCTTCTGACATCTTGATCTTGACCATCAATAACTCCTCCTTTGGCTGAAATTTTAAAAATAAAATCATCATTGATAACTGGTTTGTAAAATGCTGAAGAAGCTTCATATCTATTTTGCTTTATATCGCCATCTAATCCGCTATAACTATGACTAAGTGATATATAATAGCCAGATTTAGTATTAAATATATTGTCTCTTTTATCGTAACTAAATGAATTAGTTATTTTGGAGTTAACAAATCTACCTTCCAGATTTTTTATTGAAAAAGAAGCAAATTCAGATATGTCACTAATTTCTTCATTGCGATATGAATATTTTAAATTATGGTTTAAATATTCACTGATCTTATAACTTCCTCTCACGGAAAATCCTTTGGTATTTTGGCTATAAACCATTGTATTTCTATTATTTAACTCATAGTTGAATAAATCAAAACCAACTGCTATTGGATAATTTAAAAAACGGGGCTTGAGATAGCTAATTTCAGAGGATATTTGAGAATATGATTTTTGAAGATTAATGCCAATTTCTTGCCCTGTGCCAAATAGATTTCTTTCTCTAACTCCAATATTTGTAGTTAATCTATCAACAGTTGAATATCCTAATCCAAGATTTAATTCTCCTGTTTTTCTTTCTTTAACAGTGATGATTAAGTCAATCTGGTTAGAATTTGTAACTCTTTTGGTGTTAAAGTCAACTTTCTCGAAAAATCCAAGATTCATCAATCTTTGCTTTGATCTATTTATCTTATTAATATTATATGCATCGCCTTCTTTAATTTTAAGCTCTCTTAATATTACATAATTGCGAGTATAATTATTACCAGATATTTCGATATTTCTAATATAAATATTTGGCGTCTGCTTAATGACAAAATCAATATTTATTATTTTTTTTGAACGATCTTTTGTTAAAACTGGTTCAATATTAGCAAAAGCAAATGATTTTTCATATAAAATATTTAGCATCTGGTTAACTGATCTATCAACTTCCTTGGCCTGGTACATTTTGCCTTTTTTAATTGTAATTTCTTTTTTAAGAATCTCTTCATCAAAATCCTTAATATAGTTAGTAATATTTGAGGATCCAAACTTAAATTTAACCCCTTCATTGACAAGAAAGTTAATAGTAAATTTATCCTTTTTTTTGTTAATTTGTGAAATTGCAGATATTGTTGCAAAGTCAGCAAACCCACGATTATGATAAAAGACACGCAATTTTTCTTTATCATATTCTATCCTATTGGAATCATAAATATCAGATGATGATAGGAATTTATACCATCTTGATTCTTTTGTTGTAATTACATTTTTCAGATCATCATCAGAAAATTTGTGATTACCAAAAAAATTAATTTTTTTAATTTTTGATTTTTTACCTTCAAATATTTCAAAAATAACTTCTATTCTATTATTTTCTTTTTTAACGATTTTGGGAGAAATATTTGTTAAAAATCTTCCTGATTTGATGTATAGTTCATTTATTCTCTTAATATCATTTTCCAGTTTAGCTTTATTATATATTTCTCTTTTCTTTAAGGATAGCTCTTTGATAAGATTTTCGTCAGAAATTTTTTTATTACCAATTATTTTAATTCGCGAAATAAGGGGATTTTCTTTAATTTGGATGATAATGTTTGTTTTATGATATTTAATGTTAATTTTTTCAAATAAAGAGCTATTATTAAGTTTCTTTAAGGCATCTCTTATGGAGTTAGGTTTTTTGTTTTTAAGATTATTTTCATCAATTAATGATAGAATTATTTCATCGCTAATTCTTTCATTACCAGTTACAATAATTTTATTTTTTGCATAAAGATAGCTTTGCATGTTAAATAATATTAACATAGCTAGAGTAGTATATTTAATAAATTTTATTATTAAATTATAATTCATTAAATTATTTTAAATTTAGTTGACTTTTAATAAAATTAGATTTACTTAAAAAACATGTCAAACCTTACTTTAACCAATTATTTAATTTTTAATAAATTTTAAATTATTTATGTCTAAATTATTAAAGTTTAAGGTTTTTGTAATTATATTCTTTGCAATTGAATATAATTCTTATGCTTTTTCATTTAAGCAAGAAAGTAGAAGTCACATTCAAATCGTAGGATCTTCTACTGTTTATCCTTTTACTTCGGTAATTGCTGAGTCATTTGGTAGAGATTCACAATATAGAACACCAATTGTTGAAGCTACTGGCACTGGTGGTGGATTAAAATTGCTTTGTTCAGGAGTTGGATTTAATTATCCAGATATTTCAAATGCATCAAGATCGATAAAGAAAAGTGAAATAAAAAATTGCCAAGAAAATGGCATAAGAAATATTATTGAAGCAAAAATTGGTTATGATGGAATTGTTTTAGCTAATATAATTTCCGGGGTACATTTAAATTTAAGTACAAAAGATATATTTCTTGCACTTGCAAGCAAAATTCCAAATGATAAAAATCAATTAATTGATAATCCATATAATAGATGGAAAGAAATTAATCCAAAGCTACCAGATGTTGAAATTGCTGTATATGGACCCCCTCCGACTTCAGGAACAAGAGATGCCTTTGTTGAATTAGTTATGGAAAAAGCTTGTATTAAATTATCTGCTTTTAGGAAAAAATATCCTAATAAAAAAGCAAGAAAAAAAGCCTGTCACCTTATAAGAAGCGACGGAAAATTTATCGAAGCAGGCGAGAATGATAACTTAATAGTTAAAAAATTAAAATCTAATCCAAAAGCATTAGGTATATTTGGTTTTAGCTTCTTGTCTGAAAATAAAGATTCAATTAAAGCAGCAACAATAGATAATATTACTCCATCATTTGATAGCATAGTAAAAGGAAGCTATAAGATATCTCGCCCTTTATATATTTATTTTAAAGGTGAGCATCTTGATTTGATTCCTGGAATGAGGGAATTTGCTAAAGAAGTTATTAGCAAAAATACCATTGGTTTTGATGGCTATTTATTGCAAAAAGGTCTTATCCCGCTATCTAATTTGGAATCAAAGAAGATGAGGGATAGGATGGCAAATTTGTAATAAATTTGCTATTTTGGTTGAGGTTATCGCATTTAATATTTATTAATATGTGGTAAATTTCTCATTATGTTTAACTACTAATATTAATCGAACATGGTTTTTATTCCACTTGCAGTGTTGGTTACGTTATCAGTAGTTGCTACTTTAACATAAGATAAATTATCTCTTATTTACATGAGAGATTTATCTTAATGCGATAACTTCAATTTGCCAAGAGGCAAATAAGACACACCTACCATGCATTAGCATGGTAGGTTTTTTTTAAATTTGTTATTTTTTTTTATTTGTAATTGACTACTAATATATATTTATTGTAAAAATTGAAATTACTATATTTGCTTCTTATTTTTTATAATTTGCGAAGCTCAACTATGTTATTTAAGTTAAATAAATGAAAGATAAATTTAAAAAGGATGAAATTGCTAATAACATAGATTTTAATCAAGATAATCAAATAACTGTAATTGGTGCCAAAGAGCATAACCTTAAAAATGTCAATATTGATATTCCAAAAAATCAATTAGTTGTGTTACTGGTCTGAGTGGTTCTGGAAAATCTTCATTAGTTTTTGATACAATATATGCCGAAGGTCAAAGAAGATTTGTAGAAAGCTTATCGGCATATGCTAGGCAATTTTTAGATATGCAAGATAAGCCCGATGTTGAGTCTATTACAGGACTATCTCCGGCAATTGCTATTGATCAAAAAACAACATCAAAAAATCCAAGATCAACAGTTGGCACAATTACTGAAATTTATGATCATTTTAGATTGCTTTATGCTAGAATTGGTACACCATATTCTCCTGCAACAAATAAGCCAATATCTAGCCAGTCATCATCGCAAATGGTTGATAAGATATTATCATTACCAGATCAGTGTCGCTTATATATAATGGCTCCGATTGTTAGATCGCAAAAAGGAGAATTTCGTAAAGAAATGATGAATGCCAGGAAGCAGGGATTTCAAAGGATGAAAGTTAATGGAAAATTATATAATTTAAATGATATATTGCCTAAATTAGATAAAAATAAAAAGCATAATATTGAAATTATTGTTGATAGAATTGTATTAAGTCAGAATTTAGGAAATAGAATTGCTGATTCTGTTGAAACTGCGCTCAAAACTTCTGAAGGTTTGCTATATGTAGAAATTGTTGGATTGCCTGAAGATTTTAATAAAAAATCCTATGAAAAATATCTTAATGAAAGAAGTGACGATCAGTCAAAGACGTTAAATATTAAAATTGATGACGTAAAAGAAAATAACATATTAATATTTAGCGAGAAATTTTCATGCCCTGAATCTGGATTTACTTTATCAGAAATTGAGCCTAGATTATTTTCTTTTAATTCGCCATCTGGAGCATGTAAATCTTGCGATGGATTAGGTAATGAATTATATTTTAGCGAAGATTTGGTTGTTGAAGATGACAACTTATCTCTGAGACAGGGAGCAATTTCTATATGGCAGGGTGTTCAGGAAAGATTTTATCAGCAGGTTTTACAGGCAATGTCACTACATTATGGTTTTGATTTAGACACTCCCTTTAAAAACTTAAAGCAAAAATTTAAAGATAAAATACTTCATGGCACGGGTGATGAAGAAATTGAAATTAAAATTGATGATGGCTTAAAGTCAGTATCTGTAAAAAAGCCTTTTGAAGGAGTGATAAATAGCCTTAAAAAAAGACTTAATGAAGCTGATAATGATTCTATTCATAATGAATTGCAAAAATATCAATCTCTAAGAACATGTCATAGATGTAACGGATACAGACTTAATGAAGAAGCTCTATGTGTTAAAATATGCGGGCTTCATATCGGAGAAGTCAGTGCAATATCAATTGAAGATTTAGTCACATGGTTTAATGAATTACCGAGCAAGTTGAGTGATGTTCAAAATAAAATTGCCGAAAGATTGCTTAAAGAAATAAATCGTAGATTGGGTTTTTTAAAGAATGTTGGACTTGAATATCTTTCAATCAATCGTCAGGCTGGAACTTTATCTGGTGGCGAGTCACAAAGGATTAGACTTGCATCGCAAATTGGATCAGGTCTGTCAGGAGTGATTTATGTTTTAGACGAGCCTTCAATTGGTCTTCATCAATCAGATAATGACAAATTAATTGCAACATTAAAAAATTTGCGTGATTTAGGCAATTCTGTCATAGTTGTAGAGCATGATGAAGAAATGATGAGAGAAGCACAATATTTGATTGATGTCGGTCCGGGTGCAGGTATTCATGGTGGTCAAATCATATCAAAGGGATATCCAGAAGAGGTATTTAATGATCCTGCAAGTATTACTGGTCAGTATCTATCAGGTTTTAAGCAAATTATGATACCGCAAATTAGAAGAAAAATTGACCAAAAGAAAATGATAACATTATCTGGTGCTAAAATTAATAATCTTAAAAATGTTACTCTTAACCTACCGCTAAAAGTATTTACAGCAGTTTCAGGTATATCTGGTGGTGGTAAATCTAGTTTAATTATTAAAACACTATATCCAGCGCTTAGTAGAATTTTAAATAAGTCCAAAGTTGCTCCTGGAGAATTTGATGCAATTACTGGTTTTCACTTTATTGATAAAATAATTGAAATCGATCAATCGCCAATTGGCAGAACTCCAAGATCAAATCCTTGCACTTATGTTGGTGCTTTTACTTTTATTAGAGAATTTTTTACAACATTACCAGAGTCAAAAGCTAGAGGTTATAAAGTTGGAAGATTTTCTTTTAATGTAAAAGGAGGAAGATGTGAAACTTGTCAGGGTGATGGCTTGATAAAAATTGAAATGCATTTTCTGCCTGATGTTTATGTTAAATGTGATACATGTCATGGTAAAAGATATAATAGAGAAACTCTTGAGGTAAGATATAAAGGTAAGTCAATTTCTGATATTTTAGAAATGACCGCAGAAGATGCTGCAAAATTTTTTTCAAATATGTCTCATATTTATGAAAAATTTAAAGCATTATGCGATGTTGGTCTTGGATATATAAAAATTGGTCAAAGCGCTACAACGCTTTCAGGTGGTGAGGCACAAAGAATTAAATTGGCGCGTGAATTAAGTAGAAAAGCTACAGGAGATACCTTATATATTCTTGATGAGCCAACAACAGGACTTCATTTTGAAGATATTAACAAATTATTAAAAGTGCTTCATAAATTAGTTGATGCTGGTAATTCAATATTAGTTATCGAGCATAATCTCGATGTTTTAAAAACAGCTGATTGGATTATAGATATTGGACCTTGTGGTGGTCAGAAAGGTGGTTATATTGTTGCCCAAGGGCATCCAGAAGATGTTGCCAAATCTAAAGATTCAGTAACAGGAAAATATTTGGCTAAGACTCTTGAGTCGCAGTTAAAAAATAATAAAGCATCTTTAAAAAAAGAAATAGAGGCTTCGGGTTAGGTAATAATAAATATATATTATGAATTATTTATTAAATTCTTCTTTGACTAAAGAATTACAAAAATGCTCATTATTAATTAATAAGAAGATCAATAAAATTTTACCATTGGCGAAATATAACCCAAAAATAATTGACGCTATGAGATATTGCGCATTATCTTCTGGCAAGAGAATTAGACCTTTTTTAGTGCTAAATTCTGCAAAATTATTTAATGTCACCGTTGCTCAGTCAATAAATGTTGCTATAGCTATAGAATTTATTCACACTTATTCATTGATACATGACGATCTTCCGGCAATGGATAATGATGATATTAGGCGTGGTATTTTAACATGTCATAAAAAATATGACGAAGCTACCGCTATACTTGCAGGAGATGCATTTTTAACTTATGCATTTGAAATATTATCTCATTCAGATACCCACCACGACCCAGAAATAAGATGCAAGTTAATAGAAATTATTGCAAAAAGCTCAGGGTATAAAGGTATGGTTGGCGGACAAATGATGGATCTTGAAATTGCTAATAATAATATTTCATCGCATGAGATGGTAAAATTGCATAGATTAAAAACCGGTGAACTATTTATGAGCTGTGTTGAATCAGGTGCAATATTAGGAGAAGCAGATAGCAGGCACAAAAAGGCATTAAGATATTATGCTCATGATTTAGGGTTGGCTTTTCAAATTAAAGATGATATTTTAGATCATTGCGATAATGATAATTTGAAAAAATCATCTAAAAATGAAGCGACTAGCATCGTAAATTTAATAGGATTAGATGCTGCAAGAAAACAGTTAGATTTGCTAAAGTCTCAAGCGATATCAAGATTATCTATCTTTGGTAGTAAGGCTCAAATTTTAATTGATTTAGCAGATTTTGTTATTGCTCGAGATAAGTAATGATAATTAATATATTTTATTTTGATCAAAATTAGTAATTAGATGTCAATTTACACCAATAATTAATATTTTTTTAGTGCTTATTCATATTATTCAATATATTATTTCTAATTTATGATTTCTAAGATTGATAAATTGCTAGAATTTCTAGTATGTCCTAATTGTAAGAATGACTTAAAATATAATAATTCAGAAAATAGATTAGATTGCAATAAATGTCATTTAGGATATAAAATTATTGATAATATTCCAAATATGCTTATCGATGAAGCAATAAAAATTCAAGATGGCAAAGATAATTAAAAAATTACAAAATACAAAAAAATTAAAACTTTCATCGCAAAAATGGCTTTTACGTCAAATGAATGATGAATATACTCAAAAAGCCAAGGCTGAAGGTTTTAGATCTAGGGCAAGTTATAAAATAATTGAAATTGATGAAAAATTTAAGATTTTTAAAAAAAATAAAATTATTGTTGATCTTGGTGCTGCGCCAGGGGGGTGGAGTCAATATGCTTTGTCAAAAGTAGGAGAAAATAATATTATAGCTATAGATTTACTTGAAATAGAAAAAATTATTGGGGTAAATTTTCTACAATTAGATTTTTTTGAGGAAAATTCTCACCAAATAATAATTAATGAATTAAAAAAAATTCCATATAACAAATATGGTAAATGTAATGTTGTAATGTCTGATATGGCTGCAAATACAACTGGTGATAAAAAGACGGATCACCTTAGGATTATAAATTTAGTTGAAGAATCAATTGAGCTTGCTATTAAAATATTAAAACATAATGGAATCTTTATTGCTAAAATTTTTCAAGGAGGTTCTTCAGATGAAATTATTAAAAATTTAAAAAATCATTTTTTAACTGTTAAATATTTTAAACCCAAATCATCAAGAAAAGACTCAAGTGAAACTTATCTTATTGCTCAGGGTTTTAACTCTAAATATGAAAAGTTAAATGCTATAAAAAAAAGTAAAAATTAATATATTCATTTACAACAAAATATATTATAAAATCAATTTAGATAAATAATTAAATTATTAAATAAATTCTTATGAATAGTGTGAATATGACTTTAAGTAATTATGGTATTAAAACCATTGGAATTGTTGGTGGTGGGCAGTTGGGTCGTATGATATGTTTTGCTGCTCATAAAATGGGTTTTAAAACTATTATTTATTGTGATAGCAAGGATTGTGTAGCGTCTTATGTTACAAATAATGTTGTTATAGCTAATTATGATGATTTTGATGAGCTTGATAGATTTATAAATATGGTAAATGTTGTAACTTTTGAATTTGAAAATATTCCTTTTTCTACAATTAAATATTTAAATGGTAAAGTTTCAACATATCCAAATGATGAAATCTTAAAAATTGCACAAAATAGAATTTATGAAAAAGAATTTCTTAATAATATAAATATTGAGACAGCTAAATACATAAAAATCAACGATAGATCTGATATTGTTAAAAATTTTGCACTATATAAAAAAGCAATTATCAAAACAGCAACAATGGGTTATGATGGTAAAGGGCAATATATTATAAGCGATCTTGATCAAATTGATGAAATATTGCAAATACATAAAGATAATCAATTAATTATGGAGCAATTTTGTGCTTTTGATTTTGAAATATCTGTAATAATTGCCAGATCTTCATCATCAGAATTAAAATGTTATGAGCCTGTGCAAAATATCCATAAAAATTCTATTTTATATAAAACAATTTATCCTTCGCCATTAAGTGAAGAAATGTCAAAAAAAGCTCAGGAAATTGCAATTAAAATTGCTACAAAAATTGATTTAATTGGAATTTTGGCAGTGGAGTTTTTTGTTAAAGATAATAAGCTTTATGTAAATGAATTAGCTCCTAGGCCTCATAATTCAGGTCATATAACAATGGATTTATGTTTTACATCGCAATTTGAGCAATTAATTAGAGCAATTTGTGGCATTAAGTTAGGAAATGTTAATTTCTTTGCCAAAGGATATATGAAAAATATTATTGGCAATGATCTAGAATTAATAAATCAATATTGCAATAATTCTAACGCAAAAATTCATTTATATGATAAAAGTGAAGCTTTAGAAAATAGAAAGATGGGTCATATTAATGTAATAACGCAAGAATGAAATTAAAATATTTAAAGCAAGAAGAAGGTTTTTTAGGAATAAAAGATAATTATCTATCATCGATTGATGATGCTAAAGCTGTGATAATTCCATTTGGTTTAGAGTCTTCTGTTAGTTATGAGGGTGGAACTAAGAATGGTCCTTATGCAATAATTGAAGCTTCCAAGCAAGTTGAATTATTCGATGAAGAATTTTGGATTGAACCCTATGAAAAATACGGTGTTGCAACATTAGAAGAATTTAAGATAGATGATAATCTAGAAAAGTCATTGTTACAAATTGAAAAAATAAATGAACAATTACTTAATAATAATAAATTTCCATTAACTATAGGAGGAGAGCATTCAATAACAGCTGGAGCAATAAGGCCTTTTATTAAAAAATATCAAGATTTAGCAATACTTCATTTTGATGCTCATGCAGATTTAAGAGATGGTTATGAAGGGCAATATTACTCTCATGCTGCAGCACTTAGAAGAGTAATGGATAACGACATATCAACATTAATTTCTTGTGGAATAAGAAATATTTCAAAGGAAGAGATCCCATATTTGCAAGATAATGAGAATAGAATTAAAATTTATTTTGCAAAAGATAAGAAAAAATGGAATATAGATGAAATGATTGAGCCATTAAAAAATAGGCCAGTATATATTACATTGGATCTAGATGGTTTTGATTCAAGCCTAATGCAAGCAACTGGAACGCCTGAGCCTGGAGGTTTAATATGGGATGAGGTAATAGAAATTATTAAAAAAGCTAGTGAAATTTGTAATATTGTTGGTGCAGATGTTGTAGAGCTATCTCCAATTAAAGGATTTCATTCATGCGACTTTCTAGCAGCTAAGCTTTGTTATAAAATTTTGAATTATGCATTAAGCAATAAATCTTAATTATTATAATCGCTATCAAAAAATTAACATTATTACATAAATAATTTATTATTTATAATAATTAATTTATTATCATATTGTTGATTTTTATAAAATATAATATTAGGTTAATTATTAAATCAAATTAAATAAATTTTATTTAATTTTTAAATCTAAAATAAATTTATTACAAAATTTGGTACTTCAATAATTAAATAAAAAATATTATGCCAAGAGCCTCAGTGATTGCTAAGAATTATTCAAAAGCTTTATTTATAGCAGCAAGAAAGGGGCAGAAAATCAACGAAGTTGAAAGGGAGTTATCCCGCTTCAAAGATAGTTTTAACACTAATTTTGCCAATGAATTAAAAAACCCAGTCATTTCTAAAAAAGATCTTGAAAAGGTTGTTGATGAAATTGCAAAACAATTTAAATTAAGCTCTTTAACAAAAAACTTTTTTGCATCAATTGTTCGCAATAGAAGGTTAAATTTATTCCCAGAAATTTTTGAGGAATTCAATAGAATATTAAAAAAGTTTAAAAATATTATTGAAATTGAAGTTATATCAGCTAAAAAAACTGATAAAGTTAGTCTTGATAAAATAAAATCAATAATTCAAAAAAAATATCCTGACAAAACTATTAATATTAAAGAAGCAGTTAACGATAATATTTTGGGAGGATTTCAAGTTAAAATTGGCTCTAACATGGTTGATGCCAGTCTTAAGAATCAGCTTGAAAAAATTAAAAAAGAATGTATCACTGCCATTAATTAAATGTAAAATAAAATGGAACTTAAGGTAGAAGAATTTTCTAACATATTGCAAAAAAAAATTGCCAATTTTCAGACATCGGCTGAATTAAAAGAGATTGGAGAGGTTATTAAAGTTGGAGATGGTATTGCTAAAGTTTATGGTCTTGATAATGTTCAAGCAGGAGAGCTAGTTGAATTTGAATCTGGTGTTAAGGGAATGGCTCTTAATCTTGAATCTGATAATGTTGGTATTGTAGTTTTTGGCGACACTCAAAAAATTAAAGAAGGTTCTGAAGTTAAAAGAACTGGAAAAATTGTTGAGGTTCCAGTTGGTAAAGAGTTGCTTGGAAGAGTTGTTGACTCTCTGGGAAATCCTATTGATGGTAAAGGTCCAATTAATGCTACAGAATATAGAAGAGTTGAAGTCAAGGCGCCAGGTATAGTAGAGAGGCAGTCAGTATCAGAACCCATGCAAACAGGAATTAAAGCAATTGATACATTAATTCCAATTGGAAGGGGGCAAAGAGAGCTTATTATCGGAGATAGGCAGACTGGTAAAACTGCTGTTGTTATAGATACCTTTATTAATCAGTTAAAAGCTCACGAGCAAGATATAAATGATCAAAAATTATATTGTATATATGTTGCAATTGGACAGAAAAGATCAACAATAGCGCAGATAGTCAAAACATTAGAAGATGCTGGAGCAATGAAATATACAACAATTGTTTGTGCTAGTGCTTCTGAAGCTGCGTCATTACAATTTTTTGCACCATATACTGGTTGTACTATTGGAGAGTTCTTCAGAGATAATTCAATGCATGCTTTGATTGCATATGACGACTTAAGTAAACATGCCGTTGCATATAGAGAAATGTCACTATTACTTAGAAGGCCCCCAGGAAGAGAAGCATATCCTGGCGATGTTTTTTATATTCATTCAAGATTGCTGGAAAGAGCTGCTAAAATGTCTGATGAAAATGGTGGTGGTTCATTAACAGCATTACCAATTATTGAAACACAGGCTGGAGATGTTTCAGCCTATATTCCAACTAATGTAATTTCAATTACTGATGGACAGATCTTTCTTGAAACCGAATTATTCTTCAAAGGTGTGAAGCCAGCAGTTAATGTTGGTCTTTCAGTTTCGCGGGTTGGTTCTGCTGCTCAAACTAAAGCCATGAAGCAAGTTGCGGGAACAATTAAGCTTGATTTAGCGCAATTTAGAGAGCTTGAATCATTTGCTCAATTTGGATCTGACTTAGATAGTACAACTCTTAAGGCTCTCAATAAAGGTAGAAAGCTTACCGAGCTTTTAAAGCAAAATCAATATAGCCCACTTAATATGGAGCAACAAGTTATTTCAATCTATGTTGGTGTTAAAGGTTATCTTGAAAATATTGATGAAAAAAATATAAATAAATTTGAATCTGAGTTTTTAAGAAAAATTGAATCAAGCAATCCAGATATTCTTGAGTCAATTGCAAAAGAAAAAAAACTTATCCCAGACACTGAAGAAAAGCTTAAAAAGGCAATAGTTGAATTTATTGAAATTTTTAATTCTAAATAATGTCAAACTTAAAGACCCTTAAAAATAGAATTAACTCAGTAAAATCTACGCAAAAAATGACAAAAGCCATGAAAATGGTTGCTGCATCTAGAATGAGGAAGGCTAAATTACTAGTTGAATCTTCTAGGCCTTATTCTGATAAAATTCAAGAAATGATATCGCAACTTGCTTCTAATGTTGCTGTTCGTGATAAATTAAATGATAATTTTCCTCTATTATCAGGTAGAAAAAATCCAAAAAAACACCTTATAATCGTAATATCTTCTGATAGAGGGTTGTGTGGTGGCTTAAATAGTTCTGCTGTTAAATTTGCTAAAAATAAAATTGCTCAGCTACAAGATCAAAATAAGCAATGTGTTATTTATTGCGTTGGTCAAAAGGCTTATGATCAGCTTAAAGTTACTCATAATGATATTATTATAGATAAATCAGTTGGCCTTTTTAAAAATGAGATTAACTATAAAGTTGCCAAAGAGATATCCGATAAAATTATTGCAATGTTCAATGATGATAAATTTGATATTTGTGAAGTTATATATTCAAAATTTAAATCTGCAATAGCGCAAGAGCAAATGTGTAAGCAGCTTATTCCCGTTAAAATTATTAGCGATATATCAGATGATGATAAAAATTACGAATCTCCGATTAACTATGAGTCTGGAGAGGAAGAGACATTAAATGATTTATTGCCAAGAAATCTTATGATTCAACTTTATAATGAATTATTAGAAAATAACGCTTCAGAGCAGGGTGCTAGAATGGCTGCAATGGAAGCTGCAACAAATAATGCTGGCCAGATGATAAAAAATCTAACATTAATATATAATCGTACAAGACAAGCAAATATAACCAAAGAATTAATTGATATTATATCTGGGGCAAATTCGGTTTAGTATCTTGCCTTATTAACTTATATGTAAAAACCACTACTTGATCTGACAGACAGTGCTTTATAAAATAATATTTTTATTAATTTAAAATAGCACTTAACTATGAATAATATTGAGAAAAAAATAATCAAACCAAAGCTT
>JAUROA010000060.1 GCA_030835745.1 Alphaproteobacteria bacterium | reverse complement strand
CATGCTAGCCTGGCTTTCTTGATTTAAAGATTCAGCAGAATCTTGCTCATTTGAAATATCTAGCTCATCATCAATATCAAGATCTTGATCTAATGATATATCTTGATCATTAATAGAGTCATCTTGCGCAATTTCACCTGCCGCCTGATCAAACTCATCTTCTGCAACAATTTCTAAATCATCTATTTCAATATCATCTTGCTCACTATATTCAGATTCTAAATTCTGAGAATCTTGCACATCATCTTGACTGATATTGCTACCTTCTATTTCATCATCTGCAAGCTCGTCAAACATCTCTTCTGAAGAATTTTCAGATAGTTCGTTGGGTAAAGCACTCTCTTCTATATTTTCCAGACTATCCAAACTATCATCTTGAAGAGATAGTTCATCATCGGCAATATTTTCATTTTCTGCCAAATCTTGATCGAGATCAAAATCTGTAAACTCAGCTAATGACTCATTTTCATCTTGTTGCTCATTATCCAAAGACTCTGAGTCCTCTAATTGATTAATATCAGCACCTTCATCGTCGGCACTTTCGTCAAAAGACAGTTCATCATTTATAGGGCCTTGCTGCTCAATATCGTCTTGAATTAATTCTGATGATTCTTTAGAGTCGCTTGCTCCAGCTAAGTCTTTATTATCTACAGAGTCTTGAGCTTGCTCTCCTGCAAAATCATCTAACTCAAAATCGTCAAAATCATCATCTAATTCATCATCATTAATGTCATTATGAGACGAAAATTCTTGATCATCCTCAAAAATATCAACATCGTCTCCAGAAGTGCTAGAAGCAGACTGTTCAATGCCAGACTCTTCTATGGTAGCCTCATCCGGACTCTTAACTTCACTTGACATATCCTTGCTATTTTGATTAATATTATTAGCATCGCCTGACTGACTTTTCAGCGGCTCTTTTTCATTAATATCATTAGAGATATTATCGATATCATTTTCAATATCAGCGTTACTAGATTTTGCGCCCTTATCAAAGTTACTAATTTTATTCTTAATTGATTCTAAAATAGACAGGGTACCTCCTTTGGTCATAAGTTAATAACATAAATATTATATAACACTCAACCTGAATGTTGATAAATCTATTAAAAAAAACAACAAATAATTTTTTTTTCTAATTATTTTAATAAATATTTCTAATATTGACATTCCGATATCAAATTATTTATTAAATGATTTTTGGCCAAAAAAAGAGCTTATCATTAAAATATTATTTTATAATAAAGCTATTTTTAATTATATTAAAGATGTATTTTGGCATTAGATAGATCATTAATTTATATCATCTTCTTTTCTTAGCCATTGAAACAATTGATTTAGCGCCACTATTTTTTTTGTGAAAACATTTTAATACCTTGTGGGCATCGCTGAATGGCACAACAAAAAAAGAAAAACTATCAAACATTTTTATGTCATCAATATTTTTTTTACTTAGATTAGTTTCCTTGTGAATAAAATCAACCAACTCCCTGGGGCCCTTAATATCATTCTTGCCCTTAGCAATAAAAAGTCTTGCTGTACCCTTGCGATCAATATAACCTCTTTTACCGCTATTTCCAATAGGGTGATAGCCAGACATTCCTCTATCGTCGTAATAATAATCTTTATTTTTTTTATATGCAGATATATCGTCAATTTTAGAATAGCTATCCTGATCTAGCTCATCATTAAAAGACATTTTTATTAGAGCTGCAATAATATTGCTTGGATCTTTATTTTCTTTTAAAATTTCTTGAACCAAATCCTTAAGCTCCGACAAGCAATCTTGTTGGATTATATCGGTTATAGCGGATCTAATTCTTTGCTTTTTGCAACTGACAACTTCGCTTGGATTTGGAACTTGCTGCTTTGTAATTTTAGCATTTGCAACTTTTTGAATTGAAATCAATTTTCGATATTCAGAAGGTGTAATTAAAGTAATTGCGGTACCATTTTTTCCCGCTCTGCCGGTTCTACCAATTCTATGAACATAGCTCTCTGGATCTTGAGGCAAAGAATAATTAATAACGTGAGTTAAGTCATCTATGTCAATACCTCGAGCGGCCACATCAGTTGCAACTAGAATATTTATTTTCTTACTACGAAATTTTTGCAACACCTTTTCTCTTTGCCCTTGCGACAAATCTCCATGAATTGCCTCAGATCTGCAGCTGCGATTAAATAGCTTATTAGATATCTCGTCGGCATCAATTTTAGTGCGACAAAAAATCATGCCATAAAAACTTTCCTCAACATCTATAATTCTAAATAAAGCTTCAAATTTATCAGATTGCGCTACTTCAAAGTAAATTTGTTCGATATTATTATTTTTTTTGCCCTCAGTGATTACAGAAATAACCTCATATTGTTTCATGTAATTTTTTGCTAATTTTTCGACCCTATTTGGCATGGTGGCAGAAAATAATATGGTCCTTCTATTGCTTGGAGCATTTGATAAAATATTTTCAATATCCTCAACAAAGCCCATATTAAGCATTTCATCTGCCTCGTCTAATATGGCATATTTAACTTGTGAAATATCCAAAGTTTTTCTTTCTAAGTGATCCAATATCCTTCCAGGAGTTCCTACGATTATGTCAACACCTCTATTGATTCTAGCAATTTGTCTCTCAATTGGCTGACCTCCATATACTGACAATATTTTGATTTTTTGCTTTGAGGCAAAAGAATTTAACTCTTCTGTAACCTGAATTGCCAATTCACGCGTTGGGGTTAAAATAATTGACTGAATATATTTTGCATTAGGAATCGTTTTTTCAATAATTGAAATACCGAAGGCCCCGGTTTTACCGGTTCCTGTTTGAGCCTTTGCAATTAAATCTCGATCATCATGAAGAATAAAGGGTATCGCCTTCTGCTGAATTGGGGTAGGCTCTTCAAAGCCTTTTTCATTTAAGCGAAAAACCATATCTTTGGAAAGCCCTAGATCTGCAAATTTTGGTAATATCATCGATTATATATTATGTAACAAATTAAATTTATAAAACCAGTTAATTAATTTTAGAGCACTAATTTTAAAGCACTATGCCATGAAAATTATACTATAGTACTCAATATCATATAAAATGCCAATATATAGTTTTACGATTAGAACAGCTTTAAATAAAATAGGCTAATTTTAATTAAAGTTAATTCTAGATTAAATAATATACAAAATCAATTGATATTTTCACAAAAACTTGCAAATATTTATTAAAATAAATTTTTTTGATAATTATAATCCAAATTAGTCATTAGCTGACTATCAAAACAGTCTTATGTACATATACATAGTAAAAAGATTAATATTAATTATACCGACTTTATTTGCTATATTGGCAATTAATTTCTTTATAATTCAGACCGCCCCAGGTGGGCCAATGGAAAAAATCTTATCTCAAATTAATCATGATATAGAGCTTAATGGCGATATTGAGCAACATCAATTTCACGACAATTTAAATAACCATCAATACTCATATGGAATTGACCCAGAAATAATAGAGCAAATTGAACAAAGTTACGGCTTTGATCAACCTTTAGGCCAAAGATTCTGGCTTATGATTAAAAAATTTATTAAATTTGATTTTGGATCAACCATCTACCAGGATAAAAAAGTTACGCAACTAATTCTTGAAAAGCTTCCAGTATCAATATCGCTTGGCACATGGACAACCCTGCTAATCTATTTAATTTCGATACCGCTAGGAATTAAAAAAGCAATTTGTGATGGCACAAAATTTGACATTACCTCAAGCACAATAATCATCATTTGCAACGCCATTCCTTCATTTATATTTGCCATATTACTAATTACATTATTTGCCAGTGGCAATTTCTTTAACATCTTTCCAATTAGAGGAATAATATCGGCCAATTTTGATCAGTTAAATTGGTGGCAAAAAATATTAGACTATTTGTGGCATATTTTTTTACCTATTTTAGCTATGGTTATAGGTGGTTTCGCAGCTCTAACATTTTTTGTAAAAAATTCCTTCATAGAAGAGATTAACAAACAATATGTTATATGCGCCCGCGCTAAAGGACTTAAAGAAAAGCAAGTAATATATAGGCATATTTTTCGCAATGCTATGCTCATTATAATAGCCAATCTTCCATCAACCATATTTGCAGTTTTATTTACCAGCTCCATGCTTATTGAGATAATATTTTCTCTAGATGGACTTGGGCTTTTGGGCTATGAGGCCGTTATATCGCGCGATTATCCGGTAATATTTGCTTCGCTATATATCTTCACTCTAATTGGATTGATAATGAATATTATTAGCGATATAGCATATAAAATAATAGATCCCAGAATTAATTTTGAATCGAATAAATTATGACAGAAATATATAGTGAAATAAATAATTCATACTTAATTGCAATTTTGCTTCTTATTTTTTGCTCTGGGGTTTTTTCATGCCTAGAAACATCAATCACTGCCGTATCTAGAGCCAAAATTTTTCAACTCAAAAATCGTGGCAATAAAAAGGCAGAAAAAATTGATAAATTATTATGCCAAAGGGAAAAGGTTGTTAGCGCAATGCTTATGGGTAATAATTTAGTTAATATTTTAGCCTCAACACTTGCGGCCAGTATTTTCATTAAGCTTTTTGGAGAAGCTGGACTTATATATGCCACAGCCTCTATGACAATATTGGTCATAATATTTGCCGAAATTATGCCCAAAACATTTGCCATAAAAGCTCCTGAAAAAATGTTGCTTATATTTTTTCCGCTAATTTGGCTTATTTTAAAAGTTTTTTTTCCATTAACGAATTTAATTCAAAGATTTATCAATAAATTCGTTAGCTTATTTTTTGAGAAAAAAAGCCACACCTCAAAGCAAGAAGAATTGCTGGAAATTAGAAGCGCTATTGAACTTAAAGCAATTGATGGATCAATTGTTAAAAGAGACAAAGAATTGCTAGATGGAGTGCTTGATTTATTAGACACTGATATTAGCGAAGTTATGGTTTATCGCAAAAATATAGAATCAATTGACATAGATCTTGACAAAGCCAAGATAATCAAGAAGGCATTAAGTAGCCCTTTTAGCCGAATTCCTTTGTGGAAAAATGAAAGAGAAAATATTATCGCAATATTAAATAGTAAAAAATTATCAAATGAAATTCACAATATCAAGGAGAAGAATCTAACATTTGACGAGATTGATCTTGGTCAAATAACATCAGAGCCAATATTTGCACCCACAACCAACTCCTTAAAAACACAATTAGGAGAATTTAAAAAGAATCGTAGCAAAATTGCCCTTGTTATTGACGAATATGGATCTTTACAGGGTCTTATAACATTGCAAGATATAATTGAAGAAATAGTAGGTGAAATTAAAGAAAAGGATGATAATTACGGAGCAAAAATAGTGAAAACTAGATCAGGCGAATATAAAATTCCAGCCAATATCTTAATAAGAGATATCAATAAATTGCTTAATTGGAACATTGAAGAAAGTGATGATGCTTACAATATTGGTGCCTTCATTATTAACCAACTGAATCGAATACCTCAAGAAAATGAAGGCTTTATTATTGGAAGTTATAAATTTAAAATATTAAAGAGAAATGATTATGAATTAAAGCTACTTAAAATTAAAAAAATATCCAATAATATCAAATTTACTGAAGAATGAATATTGCAATTATCATACCATCCAGAATGGGATCAACAAGACTTCCAAACAAGCCGCTATCTCTAATAAATCACAAAACCATGATTGAAAGAGTGTGCATTCAAGCAAAAAGAACTATGGTTCAAGATATTTATGTGGCATGTGATAATGATAAAATTGCCGATATAATAAAAAAACATAATTATAATAGCATTATGACCGAGCCTGAACTTGCATCAGGAACCGATAGAATTTATCAGGCCTATAAAAAAATTAATAAAAAATATGATTATATCGTCAATTTACAAGGAGACTTACCCAATATAGATCCCAACATCATAAATGACGCAATAAAGGCAGCCATAAATAATGATTACGATATTACTACATTGGCCTATCTTATTTCCGACAAAAAAGAAATAAATGACCCAAATATTGTCAAGATTGCCATTGCCTTAAATAATAAAAATGACGGAGGTAGGGCGCTTTACTTTTCAAGAAGTCCAATTCCATATAGAAATAATGAAGGTATTTTTTATCATCACATTGGGATATATGTATATAAAGCCAAATCATTAGAAAAATTTGTCAATTTAGAACAATCAGAGCTTGAAAAAAGAGAAAGCCTAGAGCAGCTTCGTGCACTTGAAAATAATATGACCATATATGTTAAAATAACCAATTCAAGGCCAATATCAGTAGATACTAAAGAAGATTTAAAATTAGTCACAAAATTAATTACTGATGAAGAATCTTAATCCTAAAATAATATTCAATGGTAAGGCCAAATTTCTCTATGGCGCCCATAATTATTCACAAGTAAAAAATTATCATTATCCTGAAATTGCCTTTATTGGCGCGTCAAATGTTGGCAAATCAAGCTTGATTAATGCTTTGATGACTCAAAAAATTGCCATTGTTTCCAATACTCCCGGCAGAACTCGCCAGCTTAACTTTTTTATGATTGAACAAGGATATAAGGATGGCTTTATCATAGTCGATATGCCCGGCTATGGATTTGCTAAAGCTCACGAGAAAAATATTAAGCATTGGCAAAAAACTGCTTTTGAATATTTAGCACATCGACCAAATCTAAAAAGAGTTTATCTATTGATAGACCCAATAAAAGGATTAAAGTTAACAGATATTGAAATGATAAATAACTTTAATAGCTTGGCCATATCCTTTCAAATAATTCTCACCAAAAGCGACAAAATATCTCAAATTGAACAAAGTGAATATATTACAAAATTAACAGCAGAATCAAAAAAATGGCCTGCTTTTTTCAATGAAATAATATTAACTAGCAGTACTAAAGGCTATGGAATCGAAAAATTACAATGGTCAATTATTGAAATTCTAAAATTTTTATGAAAATCTTATTAATTATTTCTACAACTATTATAATTTTAACCCTAGTATTTTTATTAAACATTACTACATTTTATAATGGAACTATAAAAAACAAAGATAATAAACAAAATGTCAATCAAGCAAAAAAGTAAGGGTAAAAGCTCGCAAAATATCATAGACATCTTGGCTCAAAGCCAGGAGCTTACTCCAAAGCAAATAGTATTTGAGCTAGATAAAGATATTGTAGGACAAGATGACGCCAAAAGGGCTGTTGCAATTGCTTTAAGAAATCGCTATAGAAGAAAGCTTGTTGACCCTGAGCTTAGAGAGGAAATAATGCCTAAAAATATTTTGATGAGCGGCCCAACTGGCGTTGGAAAAACTGAAATAGCTCGCCGCCTTGCAAAATTGGCAAATGCTCCTTTTGTTAAGGTTGAGGCAACAAAATTCACAGAGGTTGGCTATGTTGGCAGAGATATTGACTCAATAATTCGTGACCTACTTGATGTTGCCGTTAAAAATGTCAGAATATTGCAAAGAAAAATAGTATCTCTTAAGGCAAAAGAATTTGCTAAAAGAAGAATCTTGAACATTCTTTTAGGAGATAATTCAAGTAAAGAAACCAAAGATAAATTTGCTAAAATGCTAGAATCGGGCGAGCTTGACAATAAGGAAATCGAGCTTGATATTCTTGACTCCAATAATTCAATGTCGGCCAGCTTTGATATTCCTGGGGCGCAAATTGGCATGATCAACATCTCTGACATGATCGGAAAAGCAATGGGTAGTGAAAAAAGAAAAAAATCACGCATGAAGGTTGCCGATGCAATGAAAAACCTTATTGCAGAGGAGTCTGACAAAATGATTGATGAAGATCGCCTAATCAAAGACGCAATATCAGCAGTGGAAAATGATGGCATTGTTTTTATTGACGAAATAGACAAAATATGCACCAAATCAAATTTTCGTGGCGGCGAAGTCTCTCGAGAAGGAGTTCAGCGCGATCTTCTTCCCCTTGTTGAAGGAACAACAATCAATACTAAATATGGACTGGTTAAGACTGACCACATACTCTTTATTGCATCAGGAGCATTTCATGTGGCAAAACCGTCAGATCTACTTCCTGAATTACAAGGTCGATTCCCTATTAGAGTTAAATTAAAGCCACTAAGCGAAAATGATTTAGTCAAAATATTAAGCGAGCCGAAATCAAGCCTTGTAAAACAATATAGCGCTTTAATTAAAGTTGAAAATATTAAATTAGAATTTACCAAGGATGGCATCTTAGAAATTGCCAGATTAGCCCATAAAGTCAATAATGAAATTGAAAATATAGGAGCAAGAAGGCTTCATACAATGCTTGAAAAAATTCTTGAAGATTTAAGCTTCAATGCAAGCGAAATGGACAATAATATTAGCATTAAAATCAACAAAAAATATGTCGACAAATATGTTGAAGATATAGTATCTTCAAAAAGCGACTTATCTAAATTTATTTTATAATGATCACAAGATATTCAAGACCAGAAATGACAGCAATCTGGTCGCAAGAAAATAAATATAAAATCTGGTTTGATATTGAAATATATGCCCTTGAAGCATTAGAAGAGCTCAATATTGCACCAAAGGGTGGAGCATTGAGAATTTGCAATAATTTTAAAAAATCAGGCAACAAATTCAATCCCCAAAGAATTGACGAAATCGAGCAAGTTACCAAGCACGATGTTATAGCATTTTTAACCCATCTTGCCGAGCTTGTTGGAGAAAATTCTCGATATATTCATTATGGCATGACCAGCTCTGATATATTGGACACCTCTTTATGTGTACAATTATCCCAATCTAGCGATCTTTTAATTGCCAAACTTGAAGAGCTGTTATTAGCGCTTAAAAAACAAGCCCAGGCTCATAAATATAGCGTATGCGTTGGCAGATCTCACGGCATTCACGCAGAACCCGTAACATTTGGCCTTAAAATGGCAAGATTCTACGCCGAATTTAAGCGCAATTTAGCAAGGCTAAAATCAGCTAAAGAAGAAATATCTATATGCGCAATATCTGGTGCCGTTGGCACATATGCTAATATTGATCCATTTGTTGAGGAATATGTAGCCAAAAAACTAAATCTTAACAGTGAAACTGTTTCTAGCCAAGTAATACCCAGAGACAGACATGCAGCATTTTTTAGCATATTGGCCATTATTGCATCTTCAATTGAAAATATTGCTGTAGAAATACGCCACCTTCAAAGAACTGAAGTTCTTGAAGTGGAAGAATATTTTTCAAAAGGTCAAAAAGGAAGCTCAGCAATGCCTCACAAAAGAAATCCTGTTCTTAGTGAAAATTTAACCGGTTTAGCAAGAATGATTCGCTCATATTCATTGCCAGCAATGGAAAATGTGGCCCTATGGCACGAAAGAGACATTTCCCACTCATCAGTCGAAAGAATGATTGGCCCTGATGCTTGCATTACCCTTGACTTTGCATTATATAGACTAACAAGCCT
>JAUROA010000059.1 GCA_030835745.1 Alphaproteobacteria bacterium | reverse complement strand
TTGCACCTTTTGTTATTAATAATTTAGCAATTTCTATTTGACCTTGTCTTATGGCAAGAATAAGAGCGCTTAATCCATCTTCATCAGCAAGATCAATTGTTGCACCTTTTGTTATTAATAATTCAGCAATTTCTTTTTGACCTTTAACTGCGGCAATCATAAGAGGAGTAACCCCATATTCATTAGGTTTATCGAGACCTGCATCATAATCTAATAATGATTTAACGATTGCTTCATAATCATAATATACAGCATAAAAAAGAGCGGAGCACCCTTTGTTATCAGTAATATCAAGTTTTGCACGATTTTCTATTAATAATTTAGCAATTTCTATGTGACCTTTTTTTGAGGCATAAATAAGAGCGGTTCTTCCATTTTTATCAACCTGATCAATATTGTGATTCTTCAAAAAAGCTTTTAATTGTTCTAAATCATTACTTTGAACAGCATCAAAGATATTTGTCATATTTTTTTATATAGTATATTAATAATTAAGACTATTACCTATAATCTTTTTTTATATTTATAATTTTTTTTATAAGTAATATTGTTATTATACATTATAACATATTTTTTTATAATGTCTATTTTTCTTTTAAAAACTAAAGAAAGAAGGTGATTTTTTATATGATTTAACATCTAAGATCTTCTAGTAGAGCTATATTATCTTCTAAATTACTAGCAGCAAATTATGATATCAATATTGGCAAAATTTAAGTCCAGATCACAATTTTACTATATTTACTTAACTATTTGATGTTAGAAACCTCGCTTTTACCAAATTATTTATAACATAAACGCTTTATTATTGATTTTAATAAATTTACAAGATATGATATGCAACATACTTTATGTAATTAGAAAGCCTTCTATAATTCTCCTATAGCTGTAATAATGCCGAAAGATTTTTTGTTTACTTCTGAGTCAGTTTCGAGTGGACATCCTGATAAAATATGCGACCAAATATCAGATGCTTTGCTAGATGAATATCTTAAACAAGACCCTTATTCTAGATTAGCAATAGAAACATTTGCTACCACTAATAATGTTATTATTGGCGGGGAAATAAGGGCTCCAGAATTATCAAAAACTAAAATTGAAGATGTAATTCGCCACACTGTCAGAAATATTGGCTATAATCAAAATGGCTTTCATTGGGAAAAACTTAAAATTACTAACTTAATACATGAACAATCAAAAGATATTGCAGCTGGAGTTGATGAAAGCAGCGATAAGGCAGAAGGAGCCGGAGATCAGGGTATAATGTTTGGATTTGCCTGCAATGAAACTGAGTCTCTTATGCCAGCACCAATTTATTATGCTCATAAAATTCTACAAAATATTCAAAATGCTGTTAAACAAAAAGAACTTTTACCACTTGGGCCCGATGCTAAAAGCCAAGTTACCTTAATATATAAAAATAAAAAACCAATTAAGGCTAAAACAATATTAGTTTCAATACAACATCCTGAAAATTTAGAGCAAAAAGATGTTCGAAATCTTATTATGCCCTATATAATTAAATCATTTCCTGCTGGATGGATGTGCGATGATAAAGATATCTTAGTTAACCCAACTAAAAAATTTATAATTGGCGGTCCTGACGGCGATGCCGGACTTACTGGTCGCAAAATTATTGTCGACACATATGGCGGGGCCGCTCCCCATGGTGGCGGGGCATTTTCTGGCAAAGATCCTACCAAAGTTGACCGCTCAGCAGCCTATATGGCAAGATATTTAGCTAAAAATATCGTAGCAGCTAAATTGGCAACTAAATGCACTATACAATTATCATATGCTATTGGCCTCTCAAAACCACAATCACTTTTTATTAATAATCACCAAACTGGTATTGAAGGCGAAATTATCGCTAAATATATCAGCAATTTAATAGATTTAACACCAAAAGGCATTAGAACTCATTTAGGCCTTAATAAGCCAATATATCTTCCGACTGCAGCATATGGACATTTTGGAAGAGAAAATGATAATTTTGGACATTTTTCTTGGGAAAAAACCGACCTAATAAGCAAGTTGCAACAGCTACTATAGAAATTAACAATGTGATTATATAGCAATTATCAATCAAGCATAATATCACTTGCAAAAATCTTGATATTTTGTTGTTTTAAGAGATTAAATGTTTCATGATCTTTTATGGTCCAAGCCATAAGATTAATATTTGATAATTTTTTAATATTTTGCTGCGTCACTAGATCACTTTTAATTGAAAGATATTTTAAATTAATATTTGATATTAATTTGCGCAAATCTTCTATCTTATTGATATTATCAAATATTGCAGCTATTTTTAAATTATTGTCAAAAACCTTGTTCACTTCTTTAAAAATAATCTCACATAAATTATAATCATCAATATAAGGAACAAAGAAAATATCTGCCAAATTAAGGTTTTTGATATTTGATTTTAAGCAATTTATGGCTTTTTTGTAATTAGAAATATCAAGATTTTTAAAATCCAACCAATAGCCAAAATCTTTATATATCAAAAAATCTTGTAATAACGCTAAATTAGCTAACTCTTTTGCCTCTGGCTGGTCATGCGTTATATAGAATTTATCATCAATAAACCATAGATCAATCTCAACTCCATCAAAACCATAATTATAAGCTTTATTTAAAGAAGAAATTGAATTTTCTGGCGAATTTTCGTCAATATATCCACGATGAGCAAATATTTTCATAAAAATTATGAACTAAATAATAATGAATAATAAAAATAAAATACCACAAATGTTTAGGAAAATTATTTAAACTATATTAAGATTAGTGCTATAAATTAGCTTAATATGACCAATGTCAAAACTTTCTTAAGAATTTAAGTTGGCTTTATATCTAAGATATATCATTAGCGGCCATATTTAGCTATAAAACTTGCCTTAGCTATGGTGTTTTTATTAATCATATATCCAGCTTGTGCAGCTGTAGCATTTTTATCTATCATTATTTTATCAACTTTAAGAGCATAAATTGTAAAAATATAACGATGATCTTTGTCATTTTTTGGCGGACATGGACCACCATATTTATACAAACCATAATCATTTCTTACCTGTGTAATTAAATTTTTAAAGCGAAATTGATTTTTTGTTATAAAGTTTTTTTCAAGACTAGTATAATGTTTTGGAATATTAAGCACAACCCAATGCCACCATCCACTCCCTGTTGGAGCATCTGGATCATATATTGTAATTGCAAAACTTTTAGCATTTTTAGGTGGATTCTTCCAATTTAATTGAGGTGAAATATTACCACCGCTACATCCAAATCCGTTAAATATATGATCATCATCAATCATCTTTACTAAGTCAATATCATTGCTGTGTAAACTAAAATTATTGTCACCTTTAATCTTGATGCATGATGACAGAAAAAAAACTATTAAAATAAGAGATAATTTTATTTTCATGATTATTATTGCGAAATTGCCATTATTTGTTTGTTTATCAAATTATTTTGATCTAAATTAATATCAAAAAATGGTATAATATTAGTAAACTTCTTAAATATTTTTTTATCTTTTTCAATAATGGCAACTTCTTTGATTGGTAAATCTTGAAAGTTTTTATTTTGTGATCTGATAATACTGATTGCATCTTCTTTGAAACCAATCTTGTCAATAAGCCCCATTTTCAAAGCCTGTCTACCGTTAAACACCCTGCCATCAAAAATTTTTTTATGGTTTTTGTTACTAATTTTACCTGCTCTTCTTTCTAATACTAATTCAGTAAAAAATTTATGAGAATCATTAATAGAATTTTGTATAATTTGGTCATTTTCTTGAATTGAGTCATCCATTAAAGACGGATAACCCTTAACAGAAGATGATTTGAAATTTTTTACCTTAATACCAATTTTTTTTCCTAACTCACTAAAGTTTGGAGCTTTCATCATTACCCCAATAGAGCCAGTCAATGTTCCATTATGAGCAATTATATAATCTGAAGCAAGAGCAGCCATGTAAGCACCAGAAGTTGCAATAGAACCCATTAAAACTAATAAAGGTTTTTTAGTTGCAATATTGCGTAGATCATTATAAAGAATTTCGCTGCCAACTATTCCTCCTCCTGGACTATTAATATTAACGATAACAGCTTTTATATTGTCTTGATCGGCTAGTTTTTTAAGTATTTTACTGCGTTGATTATTTTCAAATATTGCGTTTTTAATGTTTATTTCAGCAATATATGGCGAAATTGAGTCAACATTTAAGCTAGGATTGTGAAAAAAGAACTTAAGAGCTAATATTAATGAAAAAACAATAAATATAAATGCAATATTGCGCCATTTATGAACCTTATTTTTAAGATAAATTACTGATGCTGCAATATCTGATCTCATTTAATTTATTTTATTCGCTTTTAGGATCCTTACTTTCTTCTTCCTTTTTTGGTGGCTTTTCGTCTTTTTCATCAGCAAATGAAATAGACTCCAAGACATCTCCGGCTATATTGCCAATAGATGTTTCACTGTCACTAGGAGAGTAAATATGATCTTCTTGAGTATCAATTTCTAAATTTTTAATTGATAGCAATAATTTACCAGTTGTTTTGTTAAATACTGTAACTTTTGCATCAATTCTATCACCAATATCATATTTGTCCGTTTTTTGGTCATTTTTATTTTTTGAAATATCAAGCCTTTTAATAACACCCTTAATTCCACAGTCAAGCTCAACTTCAATGTAATCTTTTTTAACATTAATAACAGCACAACTTTGTATTGAATCTTCATTAATTTTAGAAATATCATTAGCAAAAGACTCATTTCCAACCTGCTTAATACCTAGGCTAATTCTTTCTTTTTCGTAATTGATGCCCAAAATAATAACTTCAACTTCCGTATTTTTAGAATATTTCGCGGCAACTTCATCTTGATTAAATTCATCCGCAATATCAGAAATATGAACCAATCCTTCAATACCAGAATCAAATTCGACAAATAATCCAAAATCTGTTAAATCTTTTGCCTTACCTTTAACAATGTCTCCAACTTTATATTTTTCAGAAAATTCTTGCCATGGATTCTTCTTACATTGCTTGACTCCAAGAGATATTCTATGATTTGTAGCATTAATGTCTAAAATCATAACTTCAACATCTTGACCAGGTGCAATTAATTTATTTGGATTAGTAACATTTTTCATCCAGCTAATTTCTGATATGTGAACCAAGCCTTCTATACCAGATTCAATCTCAACAAAAGCGCCATATGATGTAATATTTGTAACTTTTCCTTTTGTGATTGATCCAACAGGATATCTTTTAGCAATTGATTCCCAAGGATTTTCTTGCAATTGCTTCATACCAAGAGATACTCTTTTGCTATTTTCGTCATATTTGATAACTTGCACCTTAACTTCTTGACCAACTTTAAGGACTTCTGATGGGTGCCTTACTCTACACCAAGAAATATCTGTTAAGTGAAGCAAGCCATCGAAACTTCCAAAATCGATAAAGGCGCCATAATCGGTGATATTTTTAACTGTTCCATCTAATGAATCTCCTACTTTTATTTTGGCTAAAACTTTATCTTTTTCAGCATTTCTTTGAGCTTCAATTATTGCTCTACGTGAAACAACAACATTACCTCTAATATCATCTATTTTTAATACATTTAGTTTTTCAACTTTGTTGATTAGAAATTCGTCATCAGAAAGTAACATAGTATCAACTTGACTTCTTGGTAGGAAACATATTATAGAGTCAATATCCACTGCGTAACCGCCCTTCACTCTTCCAAGAACCTTTCCTTCGACTGTTGTTTTGCTATCCATGCAATCTCTAAGATAGTTCCAGCTAATAAAGCGACGTGCATTTTCACGACTTATGATTAATTCGCCTTTTCTATTTTCAAGCCTATGTAAAAATACGTCAAAAACATCGCCTTCATTAATTTCGCCATCTCTTTTAAATTCATTAGGGTCAATATAGCCAATTGACTTTGCTCCAATGTCAATAGCAACTCCCTTATAATCTGAAATTTCAACAATCACACCTTTAACAACACCGCCCTCTATTAACTTTTGATTATCTTTCTCAAATTCTTCAAAGAGTTGAGCAAAGCTTTCTTTGCCAAAATTATCTTCAACATTATTTTCGGCTATCAGAGATTTATCTTTGGTTTCTTTTGTTGTTTTGCTTTTAGTCATAAATTTGTCTAATTAAAGACCTAAAGTATAAGGATATATTGTGAATATATTGTAATAATTATTTTGAAATATTTTATTTGATATAAATATATGACAACTAATACATCAGGTTAAGGTTAATATTATTAATTTGTGGCTAAACGCCACTTCCGCGTTTAATAATATTAAGGCTTATAATAATTGCAAGCACTAAATATTATATTGCTTTTAATTGATAATAGTTTAGTATTTTACTGGGTTATTGCATAATATTTGTCAATTTTAATAAATGATTTTATCTACTAAAGGAAAATACGCCGTTTTAGCAATGATTGATATGCGCCTACATTATCAAGATAGACCAATAAATCTTGCCTCAATTGCTAAAAGAAATAATCTTTCAATATCATATCTTGAGCAAATATTTTTTCAGCTTAAAAAAAACAATCTGGTTAAGTCTATTAAAGGTCCTGGCGGAGGATATATCTTTGCCAAACAAAAAGAATCAATAAGAATTTCTGAAATTATTCAAGCTACTGGTGAAAATATAAAAATTACAAGTTGCCAAGGCAAAAAAAACTGCACAAAAAATAATAATGAGTGCCGCGCTCATCACTTATGGTCTGGCCTTGAAAATAAAATATACCATTATCTTAACTCAATTAGCCTTACGCAATTATGAATAATATATATTTTGATCATAATTCAACAACAATACCACTATCCTGCGCTATTGAAGAATATAACAGGCTATCTCAATTTGCACTAAATAATCTTGCCATACATCAAATGGGACGTTATGCAGAAAATATTGTTGAGCAATCCAGAAAAAATATTAAAAATTCTTTAAATGCCAATAATTTTGACATAACTTTCACATCTAGCGCTACTGAGGCTTCTAATCTAGCAATTTTTGGCAGTAATGAACAAAATATTTTAATTTCGCAAATTGAGCATGCGGCAATTTATAATTGTCAGCCTAATAATAAAAATCGCACCCTAATTAATGTTAATAAAGATGGTATTATTGACATAAATCATTTATCAGATATATTATCCAAACAAGCTGACGGCAATTTTCTTACCGCAATAATGCTGGCCAACAACGAAACTGGAGCCATTCAGCCAATAAAAGAAATTGCTAAGTTAGTTCATCAGCATAATGGCATAATATTGTGTGATATTGTTCAGGCTTTTGGAAAAATTGACATTGATTTGGAAGATCTTAATATTGATATGGCAACAATTTCTGCTCATAAGATTGGAGGATTACAAGGTGTTGGCGCTTTATTATCAAAAAAAAATATTAATATAGATCCAATAATATTTGGCGGTGGTCAAGAAAATAATAAAAGAGCTGGCACTCTTAATATTGCCGCAATATCAGCATTTGCCAGTGCTTGCAACCAAATTAATCACAAATTAAACAATAATGTTGAACAATTGCGCAATTATCTTGAGCTAAAAATTGCAGAAATTGCCAAAGAAGATATCATTATCTTTAGCAAAAATGCTCCGAGACTTCCTAATACCAGCTTTTTTGCCACAAAAAATTGCCCCTCACATACTCAACTAATCCATCTTGATCTTAATAATATTTGCGTTAGCGCTGGATCTACATGCTCTCTTGGAGTGTTAAGTAAATCAAGAACTTTACAAGCCATGAAAGTTTCTAGTGATTTTATAGATTGCGCAATTAGAATTAGCCTTGGACATAATAATAATAAAAATGAAATAGACCAATTTATAAAAATTTGGCAAGAAATATATCAAAAAAATAACTAAAAATATGAAATTACCAATATATCTTGATTATCAATCTACCACCCCTATAGACCAAAAGGTAATTGAGGTCATGACACAATCAATGACAGATGATTATGGCAATCCCCACTCAAGAACTCATTCTTATGGATGGATTGCAGAAGAAAAAGTTGAAATTGCTAGAAAGCAAATTGCCGATTTAATTAATGCCGATGCTAAGGAAATATTCTTTACCTCTGGTGCAACTGAATCAAATAATATTGCAATTAAGGGTGTTGCCAATTTTTATAAAAAAACTGGCAAAAACCATATTATAACCCTTACCACCGAACATAAATGCGTTATTAATTCTGCTAGAGAACTTGAGCAAGAAGGCTTTGAGGTAACTTTTTTAAATGTTGATCATCAAGGCATTATCGATTTAAACCAATTGGAAAACTCCATAACTAAGAATACTTGCTTAATTTCAATTATGACATTAAATAATGAAATTGGAGCAATTCAGCCAATAGCTGAAATTGGCAAAATTTGTCGCAAACATAATGTCTTTTTCCACACTGATGCTGCTCAAGCTTTTGGCAAAATTCCTCTCAATGTTAATTCAATGAATATTGATTTAATGAGTATTTCAGGTCATAAAATTTATGGTCCAAAAGGTGTTGGCGCAATTTATATTCGTCGTAAGCCAAGAGTTAGAATTAAATCTATTTTTAGTGGTGGCGGCCAAGAAAGAGGTATCCGCTCTGGCACAGTTCCAACATTTCTTGCCGTAGGATTAGGTAAAGCCGCAGAAATTGCAAAAACAGAAATGGATCAAGATTACAAACATGTTCAAAAATTAGGAATCAAATTTTATGAAGCAGTATGTCAAGAAGGTCATATATATCTTAATGGACCAGATATTTACGATAAGAATAAGCGCTATCCAGGCAATATAAATATTTCATTTGCTGGCATTGAAGGAGAATCAATGATTATGGCTATTAAAGATTTAGCTGTTTCCTCCGGTTCTGCTTGCACTTCTGCTTCCTTAGAATCATCTTATGTTTTGCACGCCCTTGGAGTTGATGACGAATTATCTCATACCTCAATAAGATTTGGCATTGGACGCTTTACAACAGAAGAAGAAATCGATTACGCCATTACTCTTGTTAAATCAAAAATTAATAAATTACGCGAATTAAGTCCTTTATGGGAGATGATGCAAGAAGGCATAGATCTTAAATCAATTAATTGGCAAACTCATTAACCTTAAATATTAAATTATGGCATATTCAAAAAAACTTTTAGATCATTACGAAAATCCAAAAAATGTTGGATCATTTTCTAAAGATGAAGAAAATATTGGCACTGGATTAGTTGGCGCCCCTGCCTGTGGCGACGTTATGAAGCTTCAAATCAAAGTAAATGATGATGGAGTTATTCAAGATGCCAAATTTAAAACTTTTGGCTGTGGATCAGCAATTGCCTCTAGTTCTCTTGCTACTGAATGGATTAAAGGCCAAAAAATAGAAGATGCTGCTTCGATAACTAATAAAGAAATAGCTGAAGAATTATCATTGCCTCCGGTAAAAATTCACTGCTCATTATTAGCAGAAGAGGCTATTAAGTCAGCAATTGCTGATTATAAGTCAAAAAAAGATAATAAAAATGACCAATAAATCAAATATTACTGAAAATAATATAGTTGATTATTTAACAATCTCTGACGAGGCTCTGACTCAAATTAAAAAACTACTAGAAGAACGCAAAGAAAAATGCTCTGGAGTTAGAGTGGGCGTTAGAACTAGAGGATGCTCTGGATTGAGCTATAATATTGAATATGCTATTAAAGATAAAAATATTACTAAATTTGACGATTTAATCATTGCTGACAATATCAATATTTTTATTGATCCAAAAATATCAATGTTTTTAATTGGCAGTGAAATGATATATAAAGAAGATGATCTAGAATCAGGTTTTGATTTTGTTAACCCAAATGAAAAGGGTCGATGTGGTTGTGGCGAAAGTTTTAAAGTTTAATTTAACTGATAATATTTAACTGATAATGGATAATTATTTTGAAATTTTTAATTTAGACATAAATTACAATCTTGATCAAGACCAACTGGAAAAAACTTATCACAAATTGCAATCAAAAATCCACCCCGACAAGCAAGATATATCGCAAATTGAACATTCAATTGCTCTAAATAATGCTTATAAAAATCTTAATGACGACTTTCTTAGAGCCTGCCATATCTTATCATTAAAAAATATTGATATTTTGCATGATGAGAAAGCGGTTACAATATCTCAGCAAACCTTACTTGAAACCCTTGAAATCCAAGAAAAAATAAGCCTAGAAAATAATTTTAATAATATTGAAAAATTGCAAAATATTATCACTCTAGATTTCTCAAACTCTTTAAGAGATTCAATGCAATTATATCAACAAAATAAAATTAGCGATTCAGCGCAGCTTTTAATTAAAGCTAAATATCTTAAAAAATGTCTTGAGGATTTAAAACAAAAAAAATCACAAATTAAAAATGCCGCTTAAAATTCAGGAACCAGATATAAATCATGATAATAATTTAAACTCTGATATTGTTATTGGCATTGATCTTGGAACAACAAATTCTCTGGTTGGTATTGTGGAAAATAATGAAGTTAAATTATTTAAAGACCAAAATAATAGTGATATTATCCCTTCAATTGTTAATTTTGACCATAAGGGAAACTTTATTAATGTTGGTCCAAAAATATCTGATTGCTCAATATCTTCTATTAAAAGATTAATGGGCAAATCATATCAAGATCTAGATCCAGATAAATTAGAATTTGAAATTTCCAATAAAAATAATCTTTGCATTAAAATTGCTAATAAATTTTACCGTCCAGAAGAAATTTCGGCATTTATTTTAAGACATCTCAAAGATATTGCTCAACAAAATTTAAAACAAAATATTACAAAATGTGTTATAACAGTTCCTGCCTACTTTGATGAAGCAGCCAAGCAAGCGATCAAGCATAGCGCTGAAATTGCAGGATTAGAGACTCTTAGGCTTGTTAATGAGCCAAGCGCAGCTGCAATGGCATTTGGCCTAGATAAAAATGCTCATGGCAAATATCTTGTATATGATTTGGGAGGAGGAACCTTTGACATATCAGTAATTAAGATGAATCAAGGAATATTTCATATTTTAGGAGTTCTTGGCGATAATGAATTTGGTGGCGACGATATTGATCAAATAATTATTAATAATTTTGAAAATATAACAAGAAATATAGCAAAAAAAACAAAAGAAGATCTCTCAAATCATGATTTTACAATAATTAATAATAAAAAATTTTACCAAAAAGATTTTAATATTTTAATTGATAAAGAAATTGATAAAACAATCTCTTTAGCCATAGATCTGCTTGATGATTTAAATATATCTAAAAAAGATATTGATGGGATTATAATGGTCGGTGGATCTACTAGAATCAAACTGATTAAAGAAAAATTATCCAAGATATTTGATGTTGCAAAAATTTTTGACAATATTGATCCCGATCGAGTAGTTGCAAAGGGCGCCTGTTGGCAAGCCCACAATTTATCTAATCCCAGCGACAATTTGTTACTTGATGTAATACCACTATCTCTAGGAATTGAAATGATGGGAGGAATTGTTGATAAAATAATTCACCGCAATACCACTACACCTTGCGCTTATGCTAAAGAATTTACCACTTACGCCAATAATCAAACCGGAATGAAATTTCATATTGTCCAAGGCGAAAGAGAAATGGCAAGTGACTGTAGGTCAATCACCCATTTTGAAATTAAAAATATCACTCCAATGCCCGCAGGTATGGCAAAAATTTTAGTAACATTCCAAGTTGATGCAGACGGCTTATTAACTATAAGCGCTCTAGATAAAAAAACCCAACAAAAAAAGGAAGTTATTGCCAAGCCAACATATAATTTGGACGATAATAAGGTTAAAGAAATGTTGATCGAGTCTCTTAAAAATTCAAAAGAAGATATAAATAAAAGAATAATCACTCAATTAATTATTAATGGCAAAAAAGATATATCAATTGTCAAAAATGATTTACAGCAAAACCCTAAAATCATTACAAATAAAGAAAAGCAAGAAATTATTAAAATTATTACTAAATTAGAAGCGTTATTTAGTCAAAATCCAACCAAAGAAAACATTGAACAATTAATAAAGAAATTTCATGAAAAAACTCAAAATTTAGTTTTAAACAAAGTTAATAAGGTTCTAAGTGCAGAGATTTCTGGTAAAAAAATAGATGATATTTGTTCGTGAAATAATAATTAATACTCACTTGGTAACTTGCAACTCAAATTGAATATAATAATTCAGCTAAATGCTGCATTATAAAGGAAAATAGCATAATGTTACAAGATATCTAAATAGTTAATTTTTATTATTAAAACTAGCGCCAATAGCCTCATTAATATTTTTATAGCCATCATTTTTAATCAATATACTTAAATCTTTCTTAATTTTTTCAACTAAGGAAAACCCCTCATATATAAAGCCAGTATATATTTGAACCAGCGATGCGCCTAATTTAATTTTTGTATAAGCATCATTTGCATTTGTAATACCTCCTACTCCAATAATTGGTATCTGACCTTTTGTTAATTTATAAAAATTTGCTAATATTTCATTAGATTTATCAAATAAAGGCTTGCCACTAAGACCACCCTGCTCATTTTTATTTTTTGAACATAGCCCCAAATTGCGATCAATTGTGGTATTTGAAATTATTAAACCATCAATTTTATGATGTAATACAATTTCAGCTATTTCTTTTTGCTCTTTTAATGATAAATCTGGTGCTATTTTTAGCAAAATAGGAACATCTCTAAGACATTTTGCCTTAAGATCGCGCTTAACCTTCATTATTTCTTTTAAAAAATAATCCAAATTATCTTGCTTTTGAATATCTCTAAGATTTTTAGTATTTGGCGATGAAATATTAATAGTAATATAAGAAGATTTAATATAAAAATGCTCTAATAGCTCAATATAGTCATGGATATAGTCATCAGTTTCTTTATTTTTGCCAATATTTACCCCTAAAATAGTTTTATCAATTTTTGGGTGAAAATGCTCATAATGATGAATCTTGCAAATATTGCTATCAGCTAAATTGCAACCTAAATTATTGAAACCTAGCCTATTTATTAAAGCTTTATCTTTTTTTAAGCGAAAAACTCTTGGCTTTACATTGCCTTTTTGCGGCTTTAATGTAACAGTACCCACCTCAATAAAACCAAAGCCAAATTTACTCAAAATCAGAACTAATTCAGCATTTTTGTCAAAACCAGCAGCTAAGCCAACAGGGTTATCAAAGTCAATATCCCAAACTTTGTTTTTTAAATTGTCATATTTTTTATTAAAACAAAATAAAGTGGTTAAATTAGGTAAATATTTTAAAAAAGCCTTTGCCAATTCATGAGATAATTCAGGCTTAAGTAAAAATATGATCGGTCTAATAATTTTATATATCATTATTATTTATTATTTTTGCATGATTTATTGTAATTAAAATTTTTTTCCCCGAAAATATTGATTGTAATCGCTATACTTTTTACTATATTGTTTTTAATTAAATATTAAAAATTATGGAATTTTTTAATCAATAATTAAATTACTTGTTGCCACAATTAAAAAAATATGCAAAAAAAAAGTAAAATTAAACGGGATACTCTCTAATTGAATTAAGCATTACAATAGTTGTTATAGCCTTGGTTATTATTGCCACATCATCTTCTTTAAAAATCATTAGAACCGCAACAATTAACACCAATCAAGAAGCTCTTGACTCAGTCTTAAAAAAACATGAAGTGTCACTTCGCCTTGATGCAATTCCAACTAATAATCTAGAAATTATTCAAGATTCTCAAGGTAGAGATAGGGTTAAAAAATGGATCGACTCAAAATTTTTTGGTGTAAAACATAATTTAAGTCAATCAGATGCAAACAAATATCCAATATATTACAAAAATTCAATTAATAATAGGCCTTCAATATTTTTTGATAATGCAGATGGCAATACCAAACCTCTTATTAAAAATCAAACTAGTGGCAGAAGCTTATTTGATATCTCATCTAATGGCGCTAGTAGCAGAATAACTTTTTTTTTAATAACATATAGACCACAATCTGACAGCACCACAAGAACAAAAATATTTCAGTGGAAAGATGGCAATAATAAAATTATAATTAATATTGGTAGCAATATTGACTTTACATTTAACAACTTCTCTATAGGAGGCACAATTGCTAATGCAACCATTCCAACAAATTTAGTAAAAGAACCTATGCTAATTACCATTACTAAAGATGCCTGCCCTACTAAAATTTTTATTAATGGCGATAATTATTATTCAGCCAATGCTTGTGGTACAAATTTCCAGCAAATAAGAGCGCAAATTAATCTTGGAGGATCTTTTAATGGCTATGTCGGAGAAATAATAATATTAAAAAACAAATTATCCGACAAACATAGAGAAGAAATAGAAGAAATACTCATGAAAAAATGGGGTATCATATAAGGGTATCATATAATAATAATAAGAATCTCGTCAATATTACAATCCTTAAAATTAAGTGAATATTGACATTTTAAACAAAAAACCTATTTTTTTCAAATTTAACAACTTATCATCAAATAACTAGTTAAAAGCACCAAAAATGGTGATAAATAGATCTCAAAGTAAGATGAAAAAATATAAGAATTATGTGATAAATTATATTTTTATTTCAGAAATATTTTATCACTAAACAAAAAATTCTTATTTTAGCCACAAGATAAGCTTTGTGCTGAGTTAAGCTGAATTGATTAATTTAAAATTATAATAGTGAAATATTACAAATATCGCATATATTTTGAAGATACCGATGCGCAAGGGCTGGTTTACTATGCTAATTATCTTAAATTCTATGAAAGAGCGCGAACTGATTTTTTAAGAGATCTTGATCTTTGGCAATCTAAACTTGCTGCTGAATTTAATTTACAATTTGTGGTCAAAAAATTTAACATTAACTATATTGCACCTGCTAAATTTGATGATATGATAGATGTTTATGTCAATATTGTAAAAATAAATAATTTTTCAATTGAAATGTCGCAAAAAATAATGATTAAAAATGTTGTTATTAATGATGCCTATTTTAAAATAGCTTGTATTTCTTCAAAGAATTTTAAATTAAAAACTATACCACAAAATATTAAAAAAATTTTAAGTAATTAGATGTTTGATAATTTTTCACAAAAAATTTCAGGTATTTTTGACAAAATATCAGGTCGTAAATTCATAAATGAATCTGATCTTAAGGAAATTTTGCGCGAGATCAGAATTGCCCTGCTTGAAGCCGATGTAGCACTTGAAGTTGCCAAAGATTTTATTAATAAAATTCAAAATATTGCTATTGGTCAAGAAATATATAAAAGCCTTACTCCAGGACAGATTGTAGTTAAAATTGTTCATGATGAAATTATAAAACTTTTAGGTGGCGATAAATCAGAGATTAATCTAAGCACTAAACCACCAGCAATCATACTTTTATCAGGTCTTCAGGCCTCTGGTAAAACAACATCTTGTGCAAAATTAGCTAAAATTCTTGCCAAAAAAAATAAAAAAATTCTTTTAGCCTCGCTTGATATTTATCGCCCTGCTGCTGCCACTCAACTAGAAATATTGGCCAAGCAGATCAATGTTGATTGCGCTTATTTTGACCAAAATAAAACCCCAATTGACTTAGCAATTTCTGCTAAAAATTTTGCAATCAAAAATAATTACGATATATTAATTTTTGATAGCGCAGGCAGAACTGTTATCGACGATCATATGATGCAAGAAATTAAACAAATTAGCAATAAAATAGAACCTATAGAAAATATTCTAGTAGTTGACTCTATGATTGGTCAAGATGGTGTCAATATTGCGCAAAATTTCAAAAAACACCTTAATTTAACTGGAATCATCTTAACAAGATTAGATGGCGATGCCAGAGGTGGTAGCGCTTTAACAATGAAATCTATTACTAATTGTCCAATAAAATATATTGGTGTTGGTGAAAAAATTGATGATTTCGAAGAATTCAACCCTGAAAGAATAGCTTCAAGAATTGTTGGAATGGGCGATGTGGTAACTTTAGTCGAAAAAGCACAAGAATTCTTTGACGAAGAAAAAGCTGAATCAAGTGCCAAGAGATTGCAGCAGGGTAAGTTTGATTTTAACGATCTTCTTTCCCAAATTCGCAATATGAAAAAATTAGGAGGTTTTGGCAAAATTGCTAAATTACTTCCTGGCATTGGCAATATTCAAAAGCAAATTGATGCCAAGGGCGGAATGGAAGGAGAGGTTAAACTTCAAGAAGCATTAATTTTATCAATGACTAAAATTGAAAGATCAAAACCAGAAATCCTTAACTCATCTCGTAAAAAAAGAATTGCCCTAGGAGCAGGATCTTCAATACAGCAGGTTAACAGCCTTCTTAAAAAATATAAACAAATGCACAAAATGGTGCTAAAATTAGGCAAAAAAGATCCTGCAGAGATTGAGCAAATGATGGGGCAATTTTCTCAATCAAAATCGCCAATTTTCAATAATATAGTTAATATTAACAAATAATGCAGTCATTTAGTCAAACTAAAAAAGTTAAATATAGTTCCAAAGAAATGTTTGACCTGGTGATGGATATTGAGAGTTATCCACATTTTCTTCCATGGTGTAAGGATGCAAAAATTACTCATCATATTTTTGATGATAATATTCATGCCGATCTTTTAATTAATTTTAAAAATATCTTTGAAACATATACCTCTGATATAAAATTTAAGAAAATAAAAGATGATTACTATATCCATGTTGTTGCTATCAAAGGACCATTTAGACATTTGGTTAATAATTGGCATTTTAGCAAAATTGATGATAATAATTGTAAAATAGACTTTGATGTTGAATTTGAATTTAGCTCAAAAATTTTAACAAAATTAATTGGTTTGATTTTTAAAGAGGCAAGTAAAAAAATGATGAAAGCTTTTGAAGACAGAGCCAGTAAAATATATAATAAAAATGTATAATAATAATAACATATTTGCCAAAATTATACGCAAAGAAATTCCCGCTACTATAATTTATGAAGATGATAAAATATTAGCATTTCATGATATTAATAAAGCAGCTCCTAATCATATATTGATAATACCCAAAGGGTGTTATATTAATTATCATAACTTCATTACCAAAGCTAGTGATGAAGATATTGCTTATTTCTTTAAAAAAACAACCGAAATAATTAACTTGTTAAATATAGATAATGGCTATAGAATAATAACTAATTCAGGGCAAGATGCCAACCAAACTGTTGAGCATTTTCATATTCATATTTTAGCCGGTAAAAATCTTGGACCATTATTAAAGGATGATAATTTGTTAAGGTAATATTTATGAAAAAAAAATCAGGAGCTTCAACTCAAATTATTCACTCAGCTAGAAACCCAAAAGAACAAGGATGGATGGTTAATCCGCCAATTTATCAAACATCTACTATTGTTTTTCCAAAATATAAAGATCTGCAATATGCTGAAAGGGGATATAGCGATAATGACAAGGTTAAACCTTATGAATTAAAATATGGCCGCTATGGCACTCAGTCGAATTTTACACTAGAAAAAGCTATTGCCAAACTTGAAAATGGCTATAATAGCTTTGTTACCTCTTCAGGGGCTGCAGCTATCAATACTGCTCTTATTGCTTTTTTAGGAAAAGGTGATCACATGCTACTAGTTGATAACACCTATTCCCCAACTAGAGGCTTTGCTGATAAATTCTTAGATAAATTTGGCATTCAAACCACATATTATGATCCAAATATTGGAAGTGATATTAAAAAGCTAATCAAAAAAAATACCAAGGTTATTTTTCTTGAATCTCCTGGCTCTTTAAGCTTTGAGGTTCAAGATGTTAAGGCAATTTGCAAAATTGCCAAAGAAAACAACATTATAACAATAATTGACAATTCATGGGCTAGTGGCATTTATTTCAAACCATTAAATCATGGAGCAGATGTTTCGGTAATGGCAACTACTAAATATATTAATGGCCACTCAGATGTTATGATGGGGTCAATTACTGTTAAAAAACGTCATTTTCGTATCATGTATGAGGCTTTCAGATATATGGCAGTCACAGCATCTCCATTTTCATGTTATCTAACCCAAAGGGGTTTTAGAACATCAAAATTAAGAATGGATCATTGCTATAAGTCAGCCTTATTATTATCAAAATGGCTTGAAACCAAAAAAGAAGTGCATAATGTGATATATCCTGCCCTTGAATCTCATCCAGATCACCAATTATGGAAAAGAGACTTTACTGGTGCTGCCGGATTATTTACAATAATTCTTAATAAAAAATATAGCCATGAAGCATTGGCAAGAATGATTGATAATTTACAATATTTTGGAGTGGGATATTCTTGGGGAGGATATGAATCTCTAATTTTACCTTGCAATATCTCAGCAGCACGATCTGCCACTAAATGGAAATTTGGAGATAAAACTTGTCTTAGAATAAATGTTGGCCTTGAAGATGTTGAAGATTTAAAGCAAGATCTTGAAGATGGCTTTAAAAATCTTATTAATTTAACTTAATTATACTAATCATGAAAGATCTTACCAGTAAGATTTTAGAAAATTTTTACCAAGATATCGACAAAATTTCTTTATTGCCTGAATTAGAACAAGTTAGAATTAAATATTTAGGCAAAAAAAGTGATATTAATAAATTATTTTCTCAATTAAAAAATCTTGATAATAATGAAAAAAAGCAGGCTGGTGAATTGATAAATAATTTAAGATCAACTATCTCTAAAAAAATTGATCAAATAAAGTCAGATATTGAGATAGCAGAATTAAATAAGAAATTAGAAAATGAAAAATTAGACTTAACAGCTCCAATTAGAAAAGATGCCCCTTCTAAAATTCATCCCTTATCACAAACAATTAATGAAGTTAAAATAATTCTTAATGAAATGGGCTTTGAATTTGAAGATGGCCCAGAAATTGAAGATGATTTTCATAATTTTAGCGCCTTAAATATACCAAAAGACCACCCAGCAAGACAGTTGCAAGATACATTTTATCTTAATAATTCAGAATTAATGCTTAGAACCCATACTTCAAATACGCAAATTCGTAAAATGCTTAATGCAAAACCTCCAATGCAAATTGCATCACTGGGCAGAGTATTTAGATGCGATTACGACAAAACTCATACACCTATGTTTCACCAAATTGAGGGCTTTGCCATTGATAAAAACATTAATATGGGGCATTTAAAATGGGTTCTAACAAAATTTTTACAAAGATTTTTTAATAGCAATAATCTTGAATTAAGATTCAGACCAAGTTTTTTTCCTTTTACCGAGCCCTCAGCTGAAGTTGATATTAACTACTTAATAGATAATGAGAAGCGCATTATAATTGGCAAAGGCGATAAATTTATGGAAATATTAGGATGTGGCATGATACATCCAAATGTATTAAAAAATTGCCAAATCAATCCAAGCCAATTTCAAGGATTTGCCTTTGGCATTGGCATTGAAAGATTAGCAATGCTTAAATATGGCATTAATGATCTGAGATTATTCTTTGAAAATGATGTAAGATTTTTAAATCATTATGGTTTTTAAATCATTATGGCCTTAAATAATAATTATCTAAATGCTAATTATCTAAAGCCTAATTATCTATAGGCTAATTATCTATAGGATCATTATCTATGGGCTAATTATTTTTACTTTAAAATTTATTAACTTCGCTTAAGGTTTTCTTGACAATACTCTTTAATTCGCTATGCCATTTTGCATTATCTGGCCAATGATTTCTTCTGGCGTGATTATTGATCATGGTAATATAGATAAAGAGCTTTTCTGCGCCAAAATTCCCTGAAACGCCCTTTAATGCATGGGAATGAAATGCCAGATTTGCTACATTATTATCATATTTAGCTTCAGTAATTTTATTCATCAAATCTTTCACACTTAAATTAAAGCTTTTTCTTAAATCTCTTATGTCGTTAACATCAAGCTTAGAATTAAATATCTTATAATTTCCTTCTTCAATATTTTCAACATTATGCTTCTTGCTATAAACATTAAGAAAAGATTTATCATGATTTTTTCTGGTATTTGAAATCCAAAAATGCATTTTTTTAAGCAAGTCAATATTATCATGACCCTTAATAAAATAATCATCTACACTACTTTTTAAAACGGCATTGAGCTTATCAGCTTCTCCATTTCCAGAATAAGCTATGATAATTGCTTTATTTTGAATATTATATATATGTTCAAAATCTCTTATTTGCTTTGAAGCTATATCACCATTAAGTCTTGGCATGCTTATATCAGCAATAATAACATCATAAGCATTAACCAAATTTGGATCTTTATAATGAGGATTATCATTTCTGTCAAATTCTCTTAAGGTAATATCTTGAAATTGACTTTTATATTTTACCACCATTTCATCCCCGTCATTAACATGATCTGCATCGATCTGATATTTTTTTAGGAATTTTTTTAAAATCATAATATTAACAATCTCGTCATCTGCAATAAGAACTTTCAACCCTGCAAGATGTGGCTTAATTTTCTCAAAATTATAATTAACGCTATTACTATTAACCAACCATTTATAAATAACTTTTGGTAAAGCGCTATTTGGAATTGGTTTTATTATATAATCATCAATTCCCATATCAATTGCTCTTTGCTTAATTTTATATGAAGTTCTAGAGGTATAAGCTGCAATTGGTGTTTCTTTATCAATTTCTTTTATCTGCTCAACAAGTTCAAAGCCGTCCATATTGGGCATTTGAATGTCAGTAATAATTAAATCATAATAATTTTTTTTAGAATTTTTGCTTTTTGTCCTAATTTTTCTTAGCGCATCTTCACCATCATGAGCAAGATCAACTATTGCATATGGCAATACAGCACGTATTTGCCTTTCACTAATTCTTAAATTAATTTCTTGATCATCAACCACAAGAATTTTCTTAACTATGTTGCTTTTAATAATCATTGAATCATCATAACTTCCCTTTTCAAGAATTTGCCTTCTACCTTCGCAAATCTCATCATCAGTTAATTGTGGTAAATAAATATTAAATTGAGTCCATTTGCCATATTCACTTTCGCAATCAATATCTCCGCCAAAATCAACTATTGCCCTCTTGCAAAATGCTAAACCAAGACCAGTCCCTTCTTTTTTACCTGAAGTTATAAAACTTCCAAATATTCCTTGCAAATCTTGCGCCATTATTCCTGGACCATTATCCTTAACATGTAATATATTGTAATATTTATCTTTATCTAATGTTAAATTACATTCTTCACCCTTTCTTTCCAATATATCATGACCCAATTGATTTGATCTTGAAAAGCTAACTTCTAAATCTGGATTATAAGATGTATAATAAAGCGAATTTTTAATTAAATTAAAAATTACATAATAAAAAGGCGTTTCAGCTCCTTTAAAAATAAAAGATTCTTCTTTGCCATTAAGAGAAATAATCACCCTATCTCGTTCTTTAGGTGTTTTAAAAGGATATAATCTAACAATTTCATTAATGATCATATTCGAATCTATATAAACAAATTCATCTTGCGAAATCTTCTTACCGCTTAAATCTGCCAAAGTCATATCTATTATTGAATTTGCCAAACTAATAGAGCTTTCAAGATGAGATTTGTGATCTATAATTTCATTGGTATCCTTAATAACTAAATTAATTAGCTGATCCTTACTTAATTTTTTTAAAATATTTGCATTAGTATTTTTAACATTAATATTAATTGATGAAGCAGATAATCTAATAGAAGATATTGGATTACGCAATTCATGAGCAATAGACCCAGCCAGAGATTTATAGGATTCAAATTTTGTTTTATTTCTAATGCCACGAACATTACTAAATGTAAAAAATAAACCCACAATCAAAGCAAATCCAAATAATGGAATATAAGTTAATAAAAAATTCTCAGGAAAATTATAATCAATTCCATAAACATATTTAACATAAAAATTTGCCAGTAATGTTCCGGTAATAATATTTAAAAATAACAAAAAAATATTTGGCAATAACATCACTAATGTATAAATTGATGCCATCATTGCACAAGACCATTGCAGGCTGAAATTATTAAGAATAAAATAACTACAAAAAAGAAATGATAAATTATAGCATAGCACAAAAAACCAATAATAATTGATCTTGCTTTTCAATTTTGCTGGCCATTTGTGGTAAAACAAAAGTGGGGCCGAGCTAATAATGCCAACAACTCTAAGCATAGTGTCTTCAATTGGCTGGGGATCAATATATTTCCACAATACCCAATATGATAAATGACCAAAAACCCCAAAAAAACCCATAATATATATGCTATATACTATAACATATATATCCGTAAATAAATATTGCTGAACTAATTTCTTTAATTGGGAAATTTTCAAAATTTAATAATTAAAATTTGTAACATTAAAAGACATTCCAGCACTTCCAACCCAAAATACAACATTATGACCTCTTTTTAATCTATTATTATTACGCGACATTGCAATTGCAGCCGGAATAGAAGCTGATACAAGATTGCCAGTTTCTTGATAAATATGGTAAACCTTTTTTTCAATGCCAACAATTTTGGCATATTCGTGCCACATTTCTTGCGAAGAGGCGTGAGTATATACTATATCGACTTCATCATTGATAATTTTAGATTTTCTATATAACTCAATAACTTCAGCTAACCCAGCATCATGCAAAATTTTACCAAATGATGTAAATTTCATTGGCCCATTCAGTGCCATAATTTCTGTAGATTTGCAAAATTTTTGATATTGAGGCAAAGGAATAACACAGCTATCAGCCAAACTTGCTTTTGAAGAAAAATTAAATTTAAAATTTTTGCTATTTTCATTAGATAAAATTGTGCAAGTTGCGGCCTCTCCAACTGTAAAAGCAGGAAAAGAATATTCGATCTCTGCGTCATTATTAAGAGCGTAATTATTAATTAAACTACCGCCTTTAACTACAAATTCAGCATTAATAATCATTGCTTTTTTGGCATGCCCCATTTGAAAAAAACTATCAATAATCTGCAAACCAGTAATCCAGCTCATACAAGCATCAGTAACATCAAAGCATCTGACCTTATCCATGCCAAGAGCCTTGGCAATAACATAACTTTGGGCAGGTTCAAGAAAGCCTTTGCCAATTCCAACAAAAATTAAAATATCTATATCAGATTTGCTAAGATTGGCCTCTTTTAAAGCCTGGTCTGTAACCTTAGCAATATGATCAATTGCTTTTTCATTTTTATTGCAATCAAGCCAATGTCGATTTCTTGCACCAGACTTTTTTAAAATGATGTTTATTTTTCTTAAAGACCTCCCCAAATCACCTGTAAAAGTTGAAGTTGAATGAAATTTTATTAAGTCAATTACCTCTTCATTACTAACTTTTTTTGAAGGAAGGCTTAGAGATGTGGTATCAATTTTCATAAGATGTAAGAATTTAAGTGTATTTATCTAAGGAGCTTGTTATAAATATATTTAGAACCTTAACTTCACATGCATGTAAACATAACCTATCTCCCAAATTTTTATTTACAACAATTTTGCCACCATATTTTACATCATTTATGATTGGATGGCCAATTTCTTTCATATGAACTCTTAATTGATGAGTTCTGCCAGTAATGGGAAATAATTTTATTTTTGTGTAATTTTTATATCTTTCAATTACTCTATATCTTGTTATTGCTGGCTTGCCATGATCATAATCAGATATTACTTTTTCATTTTTAGCCAATCTCTTTTTTGATAATGGTATGCTTATTTGCCCTTTATCACTTTTTAAAACACCATTAACATATGCTATATAAGTTTTTTGCACCTGTCTATTTTTAAAACAATTAATCAATAATTGAGCATATTCATGATGCTTTGCAATTAATAATACTCCACTAGTATCTTTGTCTAATCTGTGCACTAATTGCCATGATTTATTTTTTAAAAAATCATCTATTGATATTTTAACACCACTACCACCCTGGCAAGCTATACCTGAAGGCTTATCAATTGCCAACATATTTTCATCTTCATAGATAATCCAGCTATTAAATTTAGCTAATAATTCTTTTGATATTATTTTATTATTTTTTGCAATATTGCGCAATTTAAGATTAGTAAAAATTTCAATTTTGTCGCCATTGTGCAATTTATAATCGAAATTAACCTTTTTGTCATTAACCAAAACTTTATTTAGCCTAATAATCTTGACAGCAACAGCAAAGGAAATATCAAATTTAAAGCACAAAAATTTATCAAGACGCGATATTTTATTGTCCTTATTGCAATATATATGCAAAATACTCATCAAATCAAAAATAAAACTATAATATGATTCAGCTTATACTCTTTATTAATAACTTTCCATAAAAATTATAGTATAATTATGATACATATTTATATATATAATGTTAGAAATAAAAAATTATACTTCTGAAGAAATTAAAGAAATAGACAATGACTTATCAGAAAAATTAGGAAATTTAAGCAAAATAATTGGTTCACCGACATCAAATGATAAAGTGGCATTGCCAGAAAATGCTGAAGAGATAATCAAAAATGAGAGCTGCACCACTTCTTCAGACCGCTTCCTTTTAAAAAGTCGTAGACTTTTTTCTTAAATTTGGCTTAGAAATTTTAGAATTTTGAAATTTTTTAGAATGACCATCAATAGTCAAATTCTAAGAAATTTCTAAAATAATAAAATTGCTTTTTGGTAGTAATTTTCTACTCTTAGATTTTAATTATTTTATTTCTTAAAATCTAATTCTTTTTCTTTTACTCTCATCATTGTAATAAATTTGACTAGGAGTTTTATAATTTAGAGATTGATGAGGTCTTTGATAATTGTAAAAATAGATAAATTTTCTTATCTGCTGTTTTAATTCTGCTATATTATCAGGAGATTTATCCTCTTTTGATAAAGAAGATTCAGAAAATATATTAGAACTGTTTTCTTTAAATTTATGAATAGTTGATTTAGCAATATTATATTCACTACATATCTGATAAATAGTAAAATTACCAGATAAATATTTCATGACAATCTTTAGTTTAAAATCAGAACTATATTTTTTAATTTCTTTTGACATATTTTAAATAAATTTAATTGTTAATATTATAATTAAATTCAAGAAAAATAGTCTACGAAAAATTAAAAATTAGTGGTCTGAAATGCGGGGAGCATTTCTGTTCTCGCGGAAGGATTGATGGAAGCCCACCTAGTCAATCAATTTAGCAATATAAAAACCAAGAAAAATTGCAAAAAGTGACAATAATATTGATGCTACAAGATAAATTACAGCAATATTAACTTGCTTAGCGTTAATTAATCGCAAAATATCAAGACTAAATGCAGAAAATGTTGTAAAACCGCCAAGTAATCCGGTAAGTAAAAAGCTTTTTATTTTTGGATCAAAATTGTTAAAATTTTTAACTAAAAAATAATAAATCAGCCCAGCAATAAAAGATCCTAAAATATTAACGCTCATGGTGCCCAGTGGTAGTTTAGCCATGATTAAGTTGCTATTTTTAAGCAATTTAAAGCTAAATTCCGTTAGCAAGTAGCGCAACATTGATCCAAGAGCCCCGCCTATTGCAATAAAAAAAATAGTCATGAAATTTAATTGGCCCAAATCAATTAGCAGACAATCCAAAAGCTTCATGTAAAGCTCTAACGGCTAATTCGCCATATTCCTTTTCAATTAATACCGATATTTTAATTTCAGAAGTTGAAATTAGCGACAAATTAATGCCTTTACTAGCCAATGTTTTAAACATGGTATGAGCTACTCCTGTATTACTAATCATGCCAACACCAATAACTGAAATTTTAGCAATATTATCTTCTATTTTGAGCTCTTCATATTTTATTTCTTTTTCTTTGGATTTAATGGCAATTTTGGCCCTTTCGACCTCTTCTTTGCTTGTTGTAAAAGTAATATCAATGAAATTGCCATCGGCACTGATATTTTGTACTATCATATCAATATTAATGCCCTCTTGCGCCAAAGCACCAAATATTATTGCTGATAATCCAGAGTGATCTGGCATTTTAACTAAAGTAATTCTAACGTCATTTTTGCTGTAGCTTATGCCAGTAATTATTCTATTTTCCATAATTTCTTCATTATTATTAACTAAAATTGTACCTGAAGATTCATTAGCCTCTTCAAATGTTGACAACACCCTAACTTTAACATTATGAGCCATGGCCATGGCTACGGATCTTGTTTGCAGCACTTTTGAGCCACTATATGCCATTTCAAGCATTTCTTCATATGTTAATTTATTTAATTTACGCGCCTTGTCAGTTATTCTTGGGTCTGTAGTGTAAACTCCGTCAACATCAGTGTAAATATCGCAAATATCAGCTTTAATAGCAGCGGCAATTGCCACTGCAGATGTGTCAGAGCCACCTCGACCAAGAGTGGTAATACGCCCATTTTCTTGATTAATACCTTGAAAGCCAGCAACCACTACTACATCATGATCCTTAAGGGCATTAATAATCAACTCGCCATCAATTGATTGTATCTTGGCTTTGCTGGATGTGGCATCTGTCAAAATTGGAATTTGCCAACCCAGAAATGATCGCGCCCTGTATCCCATAGATTGCAATTGCAATGCCAAGACGCCACTTGTAATTTGCTCGCCACTAGCAGAAACGCTATCATATTCTGCCAAAGAAGCATTTGAGACCAAGTTAGAAACCTCATTGCAATAACCAACCAAACGATTAGTAACTCCAGACATAGCAGAAACAACTACAACTACTTTATTTTTTTTATCTATTTCAGCTTTAACTTTTGTGGCAACATTCTTGATTTTCTCAATATCGCCAACCGAAGTTCCACCGAATTTTTGCACGATCAACATTGGTCTTATAGTTTTAATAAAATTTGACTTTATAAAGTTATAATAAGATTATATATTTTATTATAATCTATTAAATTTAAAAGATGCAACAATTTAGAAATCTTAAAAATAGCATTTTATTTAAAATATTTGCCGCCTTTATAGCTCTTAGCTTTATTCTATTTGGTGTCAGTAATTTTTTAATGGCACCCACACAACAATGGATTGCAAAAATTGATAACATAAAAATTACTCATCGCCAAATGCAAGAGGAATCTCGCAAATATCGCAATCTAATTTCACGCCAATTATCTCAAGAACAATTTGATCTTTATACTAATTCAGGGCAATTTCAACAAGATATATTAAATAATCTTCTTAATAAAGAATTTAGCAAATTAATAAGTGGCTATTTTAATTTTCGCGCAAATACCGATTTAACTTTACAGTCAATAATAAATAATAGCCAGTTTTTTAACGATGAAGGAAATTTTGATCGCAGTTATTTTAATAATTTTTTAGAAATAAACTCAATCAATGAAGATGAATATATTACCCACCTTAACGATACAACATCCTCAAATATTATCAGCCACGCATTAACAGATGCCAGCCCTATTCATACAGAAATAGCAATTGAGCAAGAAAAATCAAGAAATCAAACTAGATATGTAGACCTCCTTATTATTGATAAAAAAAATATAAAAAAAATCGATAAAATTACTGATGATGAAATATTGCAATATTACGACATTAATAAAAAAAACTTTGTTAATGATGAGAGAAGAATAATATCATATCTTGCTATTAATACCGACAAAATCTCGCAACAAATAATCATTAATAATGAGCAAGCCCTGCAATTTTACAAAAATAACATTGACCAATATCAAACGCGTCAAAGTCGTGATATATTTCAAGCTATATTTGACAATAAAAAGCAAGCTGAAATCTTTCTTAACAAATTTGAGCAAGAAATTAAGGTAAAAGATAAAAAATCTGTCTTTATAAAATATGCCAAAACATTATTAAATAAAGACAAAAAATCAATTGAAATCAAGAATATTACACAAGATCAATTAGTGCCTGAATTAATTGACAAGATTTTTAGTCTTAAAATAAATGATCATAGTAAAGTAGAAAAAACTTCTCTTGGATATCACATTATTTTGCTTAACAAGATTAATAAATCTGACAATAAAAAATTTAAAATTGCTAAAAAAGATATTATTGCTCAGCTTAAAAAACAAAAAACTAAAGAAGTTATCCAAAAGAAATTAATAGAAGTTGAAGAAGATATGATATTAAATAATTCTATTAAAGAAACCGCAACTAAATATGCACTTAAATATAGCAAAAAGCCAATTAATATCAATATATCAGGCCAAGATATTAATAATAAAATACCTACAATAATTGCAAATAATAATAATTTATTAAAACAAATTTTTTCACTTCAAGAAGATCAATTCTCTCAACCAGTTATTAGTAAAGATCAAAAATATTACTATATTATAAAAATTAATAAAATAATACCTCAACATCAAAAAAGCTTAGAAGATGTTAAGTCTGAAATTGCCAATATAATCAAAAATAATAAATTTACTAATAAGCTTGAAATTTTAGGTCAAAAAATATTTCAAGATCTTGAAAATAATACCAAAAATATAAATAATATTGCTAAAAAATATTCTGCAAAATTAATTAAAAATAAAAAAATAAAGCGAACAGATTCTACACTTGGATTGCTTAATAAAGAAATCTTCAAGCTAAATATTAATCAAATTTCATCGCCATTAATGATAGAAAATAATAAATTTTATATTGCCTTGCTGCGCAAAATTCACGAAGCCCCTATTAAAAATAGCAAAAAATCCGCCATTGTGGAAAATGATAAATATCGCTTTAAATCAGAAATCATGCAGCAATTTAATAAATATATTTCAAATAAATATCATATTAAAATAAATCCAAAATATAAGCCCTAAATGACATATAACCTTAACCAAGAACAATTTAGCAAGCTATATCAACATAAACAAAATTTGATATTATTTCAAACTTTGTTAAATGATAATATTTGCATAACTTCAGTTTTTAAAGAGTTAAGAATTTGTTATGACACATGCTTTTTATTTGAATCTAATGAAAAAAATGAGGATAAGGGAAGATTTTCATTAATTGGCCTTGATCCTGATAAAATATGGCGGTGTAAAGATAATCAGGCTTTTATTAGCAATGATGGCGGTGCTGAATTTAAAAAAGACGATAGCAAAATAGTTAAAAGTTTTAGAAATTTTATTAATTTAGCACAAATTGATTACTCTCAATTACAATATAATAATGAAGAGTTGCCTATGATGAGTGGTGGAGTATTTGGGTATATGAATTATGATATGATTAAATTTTTTGAAAATTCTATAAACACAGATCATCAAATTGACGAAATTGATATTGCCGATTCCATTTATATAAGACCGCAAATTCTAATTATTTTCGATAATTTACATGATAAAATATTAATATGTAGCCCGCTATATAGCAATTCTAAAAATATTTCTTATGAGCAAATAACTAGTAAAATAGCAACTATAAAGCAAAAAATTGTCAATTGCAAAAAAAATAAACTGGCAAAAAATGATTTAACTTGTAAGGTTGCAACAAATTTTAAGTCCAGCCATAGTGAAGAACAATATTGCAAGATTGTCAAAAAATGCCAAGAATATATAGCACAAGGCGATATTTTTCAGGTACTTCCATCGCAACGTTTTTATAATGAATTTTCATCTAAATTAGACAAATTTGAATTTTACCTGATATTAAGAGCCATCAACCCTTCGCCTTTTTTATTTTTTTTGCAATTTAGCGATTTTGTTTTATGCGGCTCAAGCCCAGAAATCATGGCTAGCGTCAAAAATAACACAATTACGGTTCGACCACTCGCAGGAACTAGAAAAAGAGGGACCAATCCCAGTCAAGATAAAATTATCGCCAAAGAACTTCTCTTAGATAAAAAAGAAATTGCTGAGCATTTAATGTTGATCGACTTAGGAAGGCATGATGTTGGCAGAGTTTCGAAAAAAGGCAGTATAAAAGTTACAAAAAAAATGATTATAGAATATTACTCCCATGTAATGCATATTTCGTCAAATATAGAAGGAGTTATTGATGATAAATTTGACGCCTTAGATGTGCTCATTTCTGCATTTCCTGCAGGAACTGTTAGTGGCGCACCCAAAATAAGGGCAATGGAAATTATTGCAAAATTAGAAAAGATAAAAAGGTCTTTTTACTCTGGTTGCGTTGGTTATTTTAGCGCAAATAATAATATGGAAAGCTGTATAACACTGAGATCAGCTCTTATAAAAAATGACAAAATATATATACAGTCAGGGGCAGGAATAGTATATGATTCAAAGCCAGAAGCAGAATATCAGGAGTGCATAAATAAAGCCCAAGCTTTAATAAAAGCGTATAATATTTTGATTAGCTAAATAAAGGCAACAAAATATAGAAGCCAAAATATAAAATTATGTAAGATGAAATAGCAAAATAGCTATTACATATTTTCAGTAATATACTTCACAGCGCTACCAACTGTAGTGATTTTTTCTGCAGCATCATCTGGTATTTCAATACCAAACTCTTCTTCAAAAGCCATTACAAGTTCAACCTGATCAAGACTATCAGCACCCAAATCGTCAATAAAACTAGCGCCCTCGCTAACTTTTGACTCTTCTGCACCTAAGTGATTAATGATGATTTTTTTTACTCTTTCAAAAATCTCGCTATTAGTTGTCATAAATTTGTATGAAATAAATTACTAAAGTTACTATATAAATTACTATATTAAATATTTAAAAATAACATTTCTTGAATATCTTAGAACTCACCGATTTAAAATACAAATAAAAAATACATAATCTAATTAAGTTAATTTTACTTTCTTGCCTTAAAAGCAACTGCAATTGTTCCGTCATCAAGATAATCTAATTCACTTCCCACTGGAATACCGAATGATAATCTTGATATTTTTAAATTATATTGAGACAAAATATCTTGTAGATAATGAGCTGTTGTTTGTCCGTCAATTGTTGCACTTGTGGCAATAATAATTTCTTGAATATTGCTATCTTTTTTTATCTTATCAACCAAACCATTAATATTAAGATCTTCTATTGTTTTACCAGACATGGCAGATAAATTGCCCCCTAAAATATGATATTTTCCTTTGAAATTTTGAGCTCTTTCAATGGCCCATAGATCAGACACATCTTCTACAACGCAAATCAATGAAGAGTCTCTTTTTGGATCTTGGCATATATTACAGACCTCACCTTCGTCAATATTGCCACATAATTTGCAATTATTAATATTGTCACGTAAAAGCTGTAAACCATCTATGATATCATTGAGTGTTTTTTCTTTATTTTGCGCTAATTTTAAGATAATTCTTCTTGAAGCTCTTGGACCAATTCCTGGTAATTTTGAGAAATTTCTTACTATATTTTCAATTATATTTGAACTCATTACACCTTAGAAGAATCATTTTTACCACTAGAACCAGAACTTTCTGACCCGGAGCCGCTACTTCCAGTGGTATTTCCACCTTGTTGCATTTTACCTCCTCCTGACTCTGACCTAGAAATTCCTTTGGCAAATTTTCTACCCTTTGAAGTTGCGGCTCTATTAACCCTTTTTTGTACCGACCTCATGGCGCCAGATGCCTTTTTCATAATATCCATAGGTGATGATGATTGAAATTTAATTGAAGATGTTCCGGTAATGGAATTTGTTATTCCTGGAATTTCACCAACAAAACTAGATAATAGCAGCATAACTAAAGCAGCCTTAAGCATTGTAATGGCAATTACTACAAAGTCTCCAGATGCAATATTAACTAAAACAGGAATAGTTAATGCTATTGCTTCAAATCCTGGGGCTGTTCCAAAATTATCAAAATTTATTATACACATCACGCTATCAGATTTAGGGGTAAATAAAGACCTCATCTCTTCTGAAGCTGTTTTGCATTGTTCATATCCATCTTCTGATTCTTTGACAGCCTCTTCTGCACCTTGCATTATGCAATAATTATCACATTGTATCTCGCCATCTTTAAATTTTGCACTTCCAATTAAGACATTATCCATCATAAATATTGCTATATAAATATATGCCAATAAGAAAATCGGCTGAAGAGAATAACCGATCAAAGCATTAAGCCATTTGCCAAATATATCTTTTGTTTTCTCAAAAAGTAAGAATGAAAATATTATTGGCGAAACAAAAACCATCATAACGATTAAAATCGACGATCCAATAAAAATATAAAGAGCCCTAACAGTTAATAATATTAGAAATATTGCGAAAAATAATATTGATATTGCCAGATACACGCCCAAAGATCCCGTGAAAAAACCAGCAAAAATTAAAATTGCAATATTAGCAAAAGAAGCTGACGGCCCAAAGCCAAGGTAATGCATTATTTTGCAATCCAGAGTATCCCATATTGCTAAATAATATTTTCCCTTAGGATATTCAGTAGCAACAATTAAATTACCATCCTTATTATATACATTACCAAATTGACAACCATCTCTCTTATCTTTATCGTCATCAGCTGTTAATTTCATCATTTCATATGACAGCTTTATTGGAGCATCATAAATAAATTCAAAAAAAGCTGATTGCCAGGCATTGCCAAGAGCAAAATATGCAATTAAAGCTATTTTAGCAATATATAGCATTATCTCGGAACGCTTACTGACATCTCTATAACCCGCAATTACTGTGAAGCCATATATTGTTACAGATAAAAAAAGAGCATATTTAACAATATCCCTCATTCTTTCTTGAATGAAATCAAAAGATGATTTTTCACGAACCTTTCCACCTTTAACAAAAGGAAATTCTACATCTTGATTTATTAATGCGTAATTATCGCAATATTGCTCTGTACCAGATTTTCTTTTAGGTGAAATTTTAAAATCAGAACATTTACTTCTACCGACTCTATTATAAAATAAATTTTCAATTGTCTCCTTGAAGCATTGAGCAATAGGGGCGCTAAAATTCCTTACCGTACCAATTAATAAACCACTATATTCAGTGGTATGCCTTGAATCTCCGACAAGATCTATGCATGCCATGGGCATGTAAGGAGACGCTATTTTATCTTCAATTTCATTATCCCCAATATCAACAACAGTACAATGCCTCAAATATTGACAACCATTGAGACATTTTCCAGCATATTTTTCATTCGCATTGACTTTGCACTTACTATCTTTAATCAATGTATCTGCACATTTTTCATCCTCATCTTTAATGCCGCCATTACCAACTTGAGAAGCGGGATCACCATCTTCATATTCCCAAATAATATCAGAACTATCTTTCCAAGCATTTATATCAAGCTTGGCATCCTTGGCAACAATGCAATTATCAGAACCTCCACCAATAGAAAAATCAAATGGACAAAAATTAACAGTATTTGCACAAATTAGGTTATTATTATTAGCAACAACCTTGATCTGAGCATTTGCAAGATTACATGTCTCTCCTATTCGACAAAATACATGACATTTATTTTTTTCATCCTCATCTTTGTCAGCGTTATCGGCACTACACTGAGCATCTTCAAGACAAATATACTCACTCTTTCTCTCGAGGCAACATTTCTTCTCATCTGGATCTTCATACTGATCGCAATTAAAGTTGCCGGCAAATAAACCTCTCATATAATATTTTTGAGGCTCTTCTCCTTTAGTGCATGCTTTTCCAGATTGAATATTATCTTCAAACTCCTTGCCATCATAGTAATATTGCCTACAATTTAAATCAGAATCAAGATTACCCTTACATTTATTTGTTTTTACGTAATCAGATACTTCTTTTTTAAAAACTCCATCATCAAAATATTTTAAATAATTTTGATTAAGCTTTGCATTAGCCCCGTCAGTTTCAAATCCAGGGTAATACCAGTCACTACCGCAAACTCTAATTTTTTTAAAATTAGCCTTAGCTAATTCATATTGAATGCCAATACCGCCCAAGATTGTAGTGACATATGAAATTTGTGCAGCTGTATATGCTTTAAAACATATTGGATTACCTACTGAATTGCGGGCTGCATTTGCAAATAAATCAAGATCTCTTAAAATATTAGGATAAATTCCTAATGTTGCAGCTTTATTATATAATCCACACTTAGAAGCCATAGCATACATAAGGATTCTAACGGCATAAAATGCCGAAAAGATTCCTGCACATGAAGGATTTGAAATAATAAACTCATATTCTTTTGACTGCCTAAAATTTCCTGCTGGATTGAAGGTTCCTTCAAAACCACTTTGCACCACAATATTGTTATTAATAATTATTTTACCGGCTTTATTAGCTTCATTAGGATTATCAGCATTAACACCATATTCTCTATTCGCAATATCCTTCACCTCATTATATTCTTTGCAATATCTAACCCTATTAACTCCGTCAATATCCATTGCCAATAAAGTATCAATATGACCAAAGGAAAGAGTTATGACACAAGCTAAAAGAAGTAATATTTTTTTAAGATTTATTCTAAACATTTCGTGACTTTTGGTAAAAGATTGGCAACCAGTCATCTGGATCATCACCAACTTCTTTAATAATTTCATCAAGCAATATTACCGTTTCAGCTCTTCCAGATAGAACTCTTATTACCTCATCCATGCCACCTAGATCAACTCTAGCAACTACTCCGTCATTATCTTGCTTTACAAGAAAAAATCTTGATGAAGGGTCGGTTGTTTTAACAATATTAAATTCTCTTTGTGACAACATAAATACTTTACGATAAATGTCTGTGGCCTTGATATTTGGTAAAAAAATTTGCGTTGCACTTTGTTGAATTAAAGTATCAGAAATTTTACTATTAGCAGCATCTTCAACTGATTGAGTAGCAAATACTACAAAGGTATTTAATTTTCTTAAAACTTTTAACCAATCTCTAATTTTTGGCGCAAATACTGGATTATCAATAAGAGCCCAAGCCTCATCTAAAACAATCATAGTTGGAGAGCCATCGAGTGATGCCTGAATTCTGTGAAATAAATATAGCAATACCGGGCCAATGCTATCTTTATCTTGCAAAATATTTGCCATTTCAATACCAAAAACTCTAGCAGAGCTAAAATCTATTAGATCATGAGCATTATCAAAAAGTCGCGCATGAGAGCCATCACCATGCCACATTTCAAGTCTTCCAGCAAGAGATCCTGGACCACCTAAACCCATAAAAGGCGCTATATTTCTTAATCTTCTTTGCCCTTGTGGCAATTTATAATTACCCTCAACTGCTTCGTTAATTCTATCCACCTCTTCAGCTGAAATTGGCTTATCCCCTTCAGCTACCAAAGCTTTTAAAAACTCAACTAAAAATGACCTATTAGCGGCATTATCTTCTAATTGAAAAGGATTAAATCCAGACTTCTTAGCAACGTCTGGAACCATATAACGACCCCTAATAGAGCGAACAAAAATCTCAGCACCCCTATCTTTATCAAAAAAGAATAAGCGCCCCATGAATTTTTGCGCTTGAGCACATAAAAAATTCAGTAAAACTGTTTTACCAGCACCAGTAGGCCCAATTATCATTGTATGGCCAACATCCCTAACATGAAAACTAAAGAAAAAAGGAGTACCAGATACAGTATTTAAAACCGTGACAGCATCACCCCAATGATTGTTTTTTCTCTTGCCCGAAGGATAATTATGAAAAGAAGCAAAACTTGCAAGATTTAAAGTATTAACAATACATCTTCTTGCCATATATTCGGAATTACATGGTAGTTGCGCCCAAAAAGCTGGCTCCAGATTTATTTTTTCCCTAACTCCTGTAATACCAGCATTTGAAAATTCAACAATAGCCTGAGATAAGGCAGTTTCTAATAATTTTGGATCATCTTCAATACACATTACAGATAAATGGTGCATGCCAAAAGCAAAAGCTCCACTCATTGCTGAATCAAGAGCCTCATCAATTTCATTAATTTGCGAAGTTGCAACATCTTCAGATTGAATCAATCTTCTTTGTTGCAATTGCATTGAACTAATTGCAATCATTCGATCAATAAATGAAAATGATTGGCTAACAATTAATTCAAAAGGTAATTGCATGAATGCATCCAATACTCCTGCATTGGTTGAAGGGCGATATTCCTTAACAGAAACAATACCTGCATATTTAACATTTGTTGGATTATGAATTTCAATTGATTTTTTACCAAAATATAGCCTGCTTAGTGGAATATAATGAGATATAGGGCCTATCGGGGGCCTCATTTGCTGAGTATGCCCACAATTAGTAATGCGCGATAAAAATTCTAATATTTCAGAAAAAACTCCATTATCATTTTCAATTAATCCTAACAATTCTGCACCATAATTACCAAAACCATTAAGAACTCTCTCTGTCATCTCGTCCATTTCTTCATATGCCGCCTTCATATCTTCTTCCCATGAAGACTTATCTGTTTTGTGCTGCAAAGACTTTAAGGCATTTTCAATTGCAGCTATACTTGACTTCTCGCTACCTCTGATAATTGTTAAATAATGCTCATTGATAAAGCTTTTATCGTCTGAATGGCGCATTCCCCATTCTTGATTAACTTTTTGTGAAAATGAATCTGGCATTTCACCATCTGGAAAACCCTTTTCTTTTCTTCTAACGGTGTGAAAATATAATGAAAAACTACCTGAAGACATTGCTTTGAGCAAGTTATTACGAGAATTTTTCTTTAAATCTACCTCTTCATCATCGGCAGTTTCAAAAGCAAAGCCCTTAATTTTAACAACTCTAACTAACTCATCCTTGTAAGTAAGCAGGGTATTATTATTCCAATGACATCGATAAGGTATAAAATGGGCCATCGACACTTCAGCAGCTGCTATTTTTTCAGTTGTTGCTTTAACAGTTGCAAATTTCATAGGTTAATAATTTACTTTAATTAAATATTATGTTATACAGCCCCTAATTAATATTCTAATAATTTTTTTAATTTTATTCAATGTTTTTTGCGCGACAAAAAATATAAAAATATTAAAGCAGGAATAGTTAAAATAGTTGAAAAAATAAAAAATTGATACCAACCTAAATTTTCAGCATAAACGCCTGCACTTGAAGAAAATATAGTTCTGGCAATAGCAGCAAAAGAAAATAATAAAGCATATTGCGTAGCACCATATTTCTTATTACACAAGCTACTTAAATAAGCAACTAAAGTTGCATCACCAATACCGCCGCTAAAATTTTCACAAAAAACTACAATATATAATACCTTAATATTAATATCAATATTTGCCAAATATGAAAATCCTAAATTTGACAACATTTGAACGATCAAAGATAGCCATAAAATATTATGAATTGAAAATTTCTTAATTAATAATCCACCCGCTAAAACGCCAAATAAAATAGCAAATAAACCAAAAGTTTTCAATACTCCTGCAATCTGAATTTTGGTATATCCAATATTAAGTAAAAATGGTAGGATTAAATTTCCTGCAAATGCATCTGATAATTTAAAGAAAAATATCAAAGATAATATTAAGTAAGAATTTTCTTTTCTAATAATTATATCAGAAAGAGGTATTACAATAAATTTTCTGAACCAAGAACTAAAAGATTTATATGATTTTTGAAAATTTGATCTCGTTTCCTTGATAAATAATGTAACAATTATAGCGCAAAATAATATTGCTGCCATTAAATAATATACAACATTCCATTCATAAAATGAGGCCAAAACTAAAGCCCCAGCCCCAGATATAATTAATCCTATTCTATATCCATAAATATAAAAACCAGAAGCCAATCCTTGATCGTCATTATCAAAAAGCTCTATTCTATATCCATCAATTACGATGTCTTGGCTAGCTGATGCAAAAGCACATAATAGCGCAAAGATAGATATATATAATATATTATTAAAAATTGTTGAAAAACCCAATAGTGAAATAAATATTACCAGCAATAACTGCATTGCAATAATCCATGACTTTCTATGGCCGATCATTTTTGTTAAAAGTGGAATTTTACATGAATCAATTATTGGGGCATATAAAAATTTTAAACTATATGGTATAGTTGCCAGAGCAAAAAAGCCAACCATTTTTATGTCAAAACCCTTTTCAATTAATAGCGCCTTTAAAGTAGATAAAATTAAAGATAAAGGTAGTCCAGAAGCAATGCCCAAGAAAAACATGGTTAAAAAAGACTTATATAATAAGCTTTTTTTAACTTTATTATTTTTTTTTATATTTTTTTTAAGCAAAGAACTCCTCAATTAAATATGCTATTATATTTTGTTAAATTATCTTAATAAATTATTTGCCATTTTTGAAATGACCATTTATAAGATAAAACATAGTTATTTTTATTATGTTTGTTTATAAATAAAAACAATAAATTCATTATGCTTGAACATAAAGATCCTTCACAATTTTATGCCACAACCATTCTTTGTGTCAGAAAAGATAATCAGGTTGCAATTGCTGGCGATGGCCAAGTTTCACTGGGTCACACAATAATGAAATCTAATGCGAAAAAAATTCGCAAAATCAGCAATGGCAAAATAATTGCTGGATTTGCTGGAGCTACAGCTGATGCATTTACTCTTTTTGAAAGGTTGGAACAAAAATTAGAGCAATATCCAGACCAACTTATGCGCTCTTGTGTTGAACTAGCCAAAGATTGGCGTATGGATAAATATCTTCGTCGCCTTGAAGCAATGATGATAGTCATAGATAAAGACGTTACCTTAATTTTAACTGGTAATGGCGATGTTTTTGAACCTGAAGATGGAATTGCAGCAATTGGATCTGGTGGAAATTATGCATTGTCAGCTGCCAAGGCCTTAATCGATATCAAAAATCTATCAGCCAAACAGATTGCAAAAAAAGCAATGAAAATTGCAGGTGATATTTGCATATATACTAACCATGATATTATTATTGAGTCACTTTAACTTAAATAATTATCATTAATAATGTTATTTTTTAAATATTTCAGATTATTAATTTTTACCTTTTTAATAATTACATCCGCTCAACCTTCATACTCAGCCCTTACTCTAAAAATTGACAATTCAAAAGAAAATAACAGAAGCAATATCTTATTTTTTGGCTTTCAAGATCAAGATTTAACTCTAAATAAAAATATTAAGCAAATTGCTCAGCAAATTGAAGCAAATCTGATTAGCACTAATCTTTTTAAGCTTGATTTTGAAAAAGAAACTCTTGAAACAATTATCAATAACAATACAATTGAACAAAATCTAACACTTAGCCAAATTGACTATAATATTAATTCTCAATCCGTTCCTAATTTTCAAAAATATCGCAGACAAAATATTAGCGCTATAATTATCGCTGAATTTTCATATGATGAAGTTGGTAATATTGAAGCCAAAATTAGAGGTTGGGATACGCTTGATCAAGAGCAATTATTCGGACGTCATTATATTGCCTCACAAGATAATATCAATAAAATTGCCAGCTATATTTCAAATGAAATATATACTAAACTTACCGGCGAAGAAGTTGGTCACTTTAATTCCAAGATTGCTTATATTGCTGAATCTGGATCTTTCTTAGATCGTAAGAAAAAACTTGCTCTTATTAATTTTGATGGATCAAAGCGTATAGAACTTACTGACGGCTCAGATTTGGTACTTACGCCTAATTTTTCTAATGACCATCGGTCACTTTATTATGTAAAATATTTCCTTAATAAGCCACAAATTTTTAAAACAGATCTTAAAACTGGCAAAACATCTAAGGCTACAGGCTTTAGGAATAGCAATTTTGCTTTATCTCTTCACCCTTATGATGAAAATAAAATTCTTTTATCGGCCACAATCGATAAAAATACTGATATTTACGAATATGATATGAGTTCAAATACGTCTCTAAGGATTACCAACAATAAAGCTATTGATACCACAGCCTCATATTCTCCTGATGGTACAAAAATTGCCTTTACCTCTGATCGAGATGGTAAGCAGCAAATTTATGTCATAAATTATGATCAATATTCAATCAACAAAATCACCTCAAATCATAGCTCTTATTCTAAACCAAAATGGTCTCCAGATGGAAAATATATAGCTTTTACCAAGATGAAAAATAACAAATTTTACGCAGGAATCATGCTTGCTAATGGCACTAATGAAAAAATACTAGCCTCTGGATATCTCCTTGAAGGTGTTAAATGGTCTCCAAATTCAAGATATATTATATATTCTAAAAAAAGAGGGCCATATGGCAAAAAGTCAATTCCAAAAATATTTATTACTGATATTATAACTGGCCATGAGCATCAAATTCCTACTCCAGAAAAAGAAGGTGCCACAGACCCAGATTGGGTTTTTTAGCAATTTTTAGCAGCTATAGATTGAATAACGTATCAAAGATATTTTGATCTAAAGATATCAAAGGATGGTGAGCACGGTAGGGATCGAACCTACGACAACCTGATTAAAAGTCAGGTGCTCTACCGACTGAGCTACGTGCTCTAAAAATAACCCAAAATGGTAGAAATGAATTTAAAACTATAAATTTTTTCAATAAAAAAAGCAACTACTTTTTGCCAAAAAGAAATATTCATCTACTTGTAGATATCTACAAATATATATAGTTTTTTGAATTGGTTTTTTGAATTGATTATTAATTAAGTTAATAAATAATTATTTTATGCTTTTAATTGGCTTTTATGCTATTTGATGTTTAACTTTAATATTTTTTTCGCCGCTTAATGTCGCAAGATTTATCTCTTATTAGAAATTTTTCAATTATTGCTCATATTGATCATGGCAAATCTACGCTTTCTGATCGTTTAATTCAAGAATGTGGCGCCATTGAAGATAGAGAAATGCAAGATCAAATCCTTGATTCTATGGATATTGAAAAAGAAAGAGGAATAACTATTAAAGCACAAACTGTTCGCCTAAATTATAAAGCCAGCGACAATAAAACTTATATGCTCAATTTAATGGATACCCCTGGTCATGTTGATTTTGCTTATGAGGTTAGTCGCTGCTTAGCAGCTTGTGAAGGTTCTATATTGGTAGTTGATTCTTCACAAGGGGTAGAAGCACAAACCTTGGCCAATGTTTATAGCGCCATTGACAATAATCACGAAATTATTCCTATTTTAAATAAAATTGATTTGCCAGCTTCTGATCCAGATCGCGTTAAAAACCAAATTGAAGATGTTATTGGCATTGATACTAGCGACGCTATTTCAGTTTCGGCCAAAACTGGTATAGGCATTAAAGAAACTCTTGAAGCAATAATTACCAAGCTACCGCCCCCTAAGGGCGATATCAATAAAAACTTCAAAGCATTATTAGTTGATAGCTGGTATGACCCATATTTAGGAGTTATAATTCTTGCCAGAATCATCGATGGTTCAATTAAAAGAGGTCAAAAAATTAAAATGCTTTCTAATAAAAATTCATATCAAGTTGACTCTGTTGGGTTTTTTACTCCAAAGAAATTTTCTTGCGACGAATTATCAGCTGGTCAAGTTGGTTTTATTAATGCCCAAATTAAAGAGGTGGCCGATTGCAAAATTGGTGATACTCTTATTTTATCAAATGACGAAGAAAGCCAAGCCCTGCCTGGTTTTAAGCAAAATCAGCCTGTGGTATTTTGTGGCATTTTTCCTATTGATGCTTCTGATTTTGAAAAATTTCGCGATGCATTAGCCAAGCTTCATCTTAATGATTCAAGTTTTGAATTTGAGCCAGAAACATCTTCAGCTCTTGGCTATGGATTTCGTTGCGGCTTCTTAGGATTGCTACATCTTGAAATTGTTCAAGAAAGGCTTGAAAGAGAGTTTGGACTCGATTTAATAACTACTGCACCATCAGTAATTTACAAAATACATTTACGAAGCAAGGATATTATCGAAATTCACTCTCCTTCAGAAATGCCCGATCCTACTAAAATTGATTTTATGGAAGAGCCATGGATCATTGCAACCATCATGACTCCAGAAGAGCATCTTGGAGCAATATTAGAATTATGCACCCAAAAAAGAGGGGTGCAAAAAGAATTAAGCTTTATGGGTGAGCGCACAATGCTAGTTTATCGCCTACCTCTTAATGAAATTGTCTATGATTTTTACGATCGCTTAAAATCATGTTCTAAAGGATATGCCAGCTTTGATTGGCAAATGGATAATTACGAAAGAAGCGAATTAACTAAAGTTAATATTTTAGTTAATTCAGAAATTGTTGATGCTTTATCTTTGATCGTCCATAAATCTCGCTCAGAAAGTAGAGGGCGAGCAATATGTCTCAAGCTGAAAGACCTTATCCCTAAGCAAATGTTTGCTATTGCAATTCAAGCTGCTATTGGTGGCAAAATAATTGCCAGAGAAACAGTATCTGCCATGAGAAAAGACGTTACAGCAAAATGCTATGGTGGCGACATATCTCGTAAAAGAAAATTACTCGATAAACAAAAAAAGGGTAAGAAAAAAATGCGCGAAATAGGCAATGTTGAAATACCTCAAAGCGCCTTTCTAGCGGCATTAAAATTAGATTAATTATAAAATAATGGAAGAATTATTAACAAAATTAAAATTCAATCAAGATAATCTTATCCCAGCAATTGCTCAGCAATATAATAGCAAGGAAGTCCTGATGATGGCCTGGATGAATAAAGAATCAATCATCAAAACATTTGAAACTAAAAAAATACATTATTGGTCAAGATCGCGTCAAAAATTATGGCTCAAAGGCGAAAGTTCTGGCCATATTCAAAAATTAATAGAATTTTACTATGATTGCGATAATGATACCTTATTACTAATGGTCGACCAAATAGGAGCTGCATGTCACACCTATAGAAAAACTTGCTTTTTCAATATGTTTAAAGATAATAAAACCATTATAACTTGCAAACCAATTAAATAATGACTATCTATCTTCATCAAAATGATTTGAGTAGCGATATAGATTTTAGTAATTCAGCAGCAATCGCTATTGATAGCGAAACTATGGGCCTAAAAATTACACGTGATCGCCTATGTATGATCCAAATTAGTGCCGGAGATCAGGATGCTCATTTAATTCATTTTCCAAATAAAAATTACGAAGCGCCTAATCTTAAAAAACTTCTATCTAATAAAAATATTCAAAAAATATTCCACTTTGCACGCTTTGACATCGCTGTTATCAAGCATTACCTTAATATTAATCTAGAAAATATCTATTGCACTAAAATTGCTTCTAAATTATGTCGAACATATACTGACGCTCATGGGCTTAAATCGCTTTTAGAAGAATTACTAAAAATTGAAATTTCTAAAAAACAACAAAGCTCTGACTGGGGCAATAGCTCTATTTCACAAAAACAAAGAGAATATGCAGCTAATGACGTATTATATCTTCATCAACTTAAAAGCAAGCTTGACGAAATGATC